>JAITOM010000069.1 GCA_031289975.1 Methanobrevibacter sp.
GCTACATTTATAATGTGTCAAAATGTTATGGATTGTGATTTCTATAAAATTGAAAAAGTTGAATCAATAGTTAATAATCCATCTGAAGAAAGAGTTAATTGGGAAGAGTCATGGTATAAGGAAAGATTTAACAATTTTATTAGGTTGAAGAAAAATAAAATCAAAAAAGAATTTATTGCAAAAGAAATGGAACGTTTGAAAAAAGAATCTTTAAAAATAAATCATTCATAGAAATTAAAAATAAATCACTCAAAGAAATAAAGAAATTATAGCAATGGGGGATGATTAAATTCTATAATTTTAAATATTTTTTTAAAATTATTAATTAATCTAAAATTAATAATTAATCTTTAATTTTATTTTCATATAATAAAAATTATTTAAATTTTATTTATATTAATTTATTTTAATAAAATTATATTAAATTATAAAATTTAATAATATAATTTTATTTATAAATATAAAATAAAAATGATTGAATATAAAATGGATGGAATGTTTAAATATAAATTAAAAAATGAAATTTAGATTTATTGTAGGTGTTTTAATGTTTAATATGAATTTTCATAAATAGGTGATTAAATGGCTTTATTATTTTTTTCTTTTGCTTTGAAAAATATTTTTAGAAATAAATGGAGATCAACATTTATTATTCTTCTTCTAACAATTGGTATTTTTGCATTACTCATTAGTGTGACTTTTAATGAAGTTAGTGAAAATCTCGTAGATAATCTAAATGAATCAATGATGAGCAATAGTTTTGGAAATGAGAATTTTTCTGCTTTACTTGAAAATTATTCAAATTCAAGCTCAGCTGCTAATTTATACTATAATAATTCTGATTCTTTTAATACCTCAAGTTTTAATATGTCAAATATTGAAGACTTTAAGAATGATATGACAAAGGGCATAAAAACATTGTCTTTTTATATGACTGCTTTTCTTGTTCTTATTGGTGCTCTTCTTATGATGATTGTAATGTTGAAGGCTGTTGGTGAGAGAACAAGAGAGATAGGTGTTTTAAAAAGTATTGGTTGGACTAATTTTAGAGTTGCTGCTTTAATATTATTAGAATCTATTTTCCAGTTATTAATTTCATGGATTGTGGTTATAGTTTTACTTTTAATTTTTTATTTATTAAATGGGCATGCTATGAGTGAAGTTTTCAACACGTTCCATATAACTAAATTTATAGTTGAAAGGATTTTTACAATAACTTTCTTAACATCTTTATTCATCCCAATAATAGGAACTATAATCCCATTGTTAAAAGCATTCCGCATAAAACCAAGTGAAGCTATGAGGTATGAATAATAATTAAGGAGTTCATGATAATGATAACCATTAAAAATTTAACTAAAATATATGATAAAGGCAGAACGGTAGCTTTAAGAAATATTGATTTAGATATTGAAGATACTGAATTTGTTTCTATAATGGGTACTTCTGGTTCAGGTAAATCAACTTTATTAAATATGATTGGTGGGTTAGATGTTCCAAATGAAGGAACTATTGAAGTTATGGGGGAAAACCTATCTAAAATAAAATTAAGTAATTATAGGCGAGAAACTTTAGGTTTTGTTTTCCAATTACATAACCTCATTCCTAATCTTACTTGTTTGGAAAATATTGAATTACCTTTATTTGGTAATTCAAATTCATCATCGCAAATGAAAGATAAGGCTATGAATCTTTTAAGAGCTGTTGACTTGGATGAATTTGCTAATAAACATCCAAAATATTTGTCTGGTGGAGAAATGCAAAGAGTAGCTATTGCAAGAGCTTTAGTTAATAATCCTAAAGTTATACTTGCTGATGAACCAACAGGACAACTTGATAGTGAAAATAGTGAAATGATCATGGATTTATTAGAAGAGAAGCAAAAAGAAACGAATGCTACACTTATAGTAGTAACACATGATTTTGAAATAGCTAAAAGAGCTGATAAAATAATTAAAATTAGAGATGGACAAATAGAAAGCTAAATTAATAAATTTTCTTATTTTAACAGTAATGGAATATTTTAGGAGAGTTCATGAAAATAACTAATTATAATAGTATAAAACTTAAATTTTTGCATGAATCATGTCAATTTTCAGTTAAACAACTTTAGTTGATTTTAACCATCAGAAAAGAATTTTCAGCTGTCTGTGGTTATACTCAAAAAGAACTTGAAGATTATTTCGAATAATTCATAATTTTGTGGGTGTGCATTTAAAAACAAAGAAATTAAATGCAATTTTAAAACCATAGATAAATGTTTATAAAAAAAAGTTTTTTTTTTTTTTAAATGAGGAATTAAAATGGATATTAAAGAAAAATTATCTTTAGGATTAGCTGATTTTGAAAATATAATAAAAGAAGATAAGATTTATGTTGATAAAACAGATATGATAGAGAAAATAATAAGATTAAAAAGGAAATATTATTTTCTATCAAGACCAAGAAGATTTGGGAAATCATTATGTATAAGCACACTTAAAAATCTTTTTGAAGGAAAAAAAGAACTGTTTAAAGGTACTTACATTTATGGTAGTTGGGATTGGGATGAAACATACCCAGTGATAAGATTAGATTTGAGTAATCCTAAATCGCAATCGTCTGAAAAATTTGAAAAATCTTTAAATTTTTATTTGGATTCTGTAGCTGAAGATGAGTTTAGCTTTGAACTTAGAGCAAAGTTTTCTAATGACAAATTCAGTGAATTAATAAGGAATGTTTGCAAGAATACAGGAAAAAAAGTCGTTGTTTTAATTGATGAATACGATAAAGCAATGCTTGCCAATGCAGATAATGAAAAAATAGCTACGAATATTCGTGATGATGTATTAAAAGATTTTTATGGTGCTTTAAAAAGTTTGGAAAGTAGTCTTAAATTTGTTTTTATAACTGGTGTTAGTAAATTTGCTAAAACTTCGATATTTTCAGATTTAAACAATTTAGTGGATTTGACCATTAGAGAGGAATTTTCAACTATCTGTGGTTATACTCAAAAAGAACTTGAAGATTATTTCAAAGAATTCATAATTGAAAGTAGTGAAAAACAATATATGGGTGAAATTGATTTACTTAAATTGATTAAGGAGTGGTATAATGGTTATAGTTGGGATGGGATGAATTTTCTTTATAATCCATATTCAATACTATCTTTCTTTGATACTGATGAATTTGATAATTATTGGTTTGAGACTGGAACACCGAGTTTTTTAATTAGAATTATGGAAAAAAAGAATAATATAGATATTTTATTTGATAAAAGTTTAAACTTATTTGGTTCTTTCCCTAATTTTGATGTGAATAATCTTGATTTGAAAACTATTCTTTTACAAAGTGGTTATTTAACAATTAAAAAGAAGACAATTAATCCTGGTGAGTTAACTAAATATGATTTGGATATTCCTAATAAGGAAGTTCGAGAATCATTGTTTAGCTACATCTTAGGAACATGTCTTGATAGAACTGGTGAGGATACTTATTCAATAGCTAAGGATATGGTTAGGCAATTAATTTCAGTTGATGAGGCAGGTTTTCAAAGGTCTTTAGAAGTGCTTTTTAAAAGTATTAATTATAGCTTACATTCTAAGCTTAATGATATGGAGGCATTTTATCATATTTTATTTTTATCTTGGATGCAGATAATTGGTTTTGATATTCAAGGTGAAGTGATTCAATTAACAAATAGGCTTGATGGCTTGTTAATAAAAGATAACTATGTGATTATTTTAGAATTAAAGTACAGTAAGAGTGAAAGTTTGGATAAGTTATTGGATAAAGCTATAAATCAAATCAAAGAAAATGGTTACTATAAACCTTATCAAAATAAGAAAACGATTATCTTTGTGGGGATTGCATTTAAAAACAAAGATGTTAAATGTAGAATTTTAAAACCATAGAAATAGCTTTTCAAAGATATTTTTTTTTTAACATTTAAAACTTCTAAACGAAAGTTAAATTGATTAAAATATTTATTTTTCTTTATTATTATATTTTTTTTAATTAATCTAAATATTCTTTAGTTATATTAATAATGCATATTTATTTACAATAAATTTTTAGGCTCATGCAATATTAAAATACATAATACATTGTAAATTTGATAAAATTTATAATAATCAATTATAGTTATTATGGAAAAGTTTTTAAATTTTCAACGATAAATTTTTTTATTAAATTATTTAATTTCAAATTTTAATTAATATAAATAAATTTTAATTAATATAAATAAATTTTAATTAATATAAATAAATTTTAATTAATATAAATAAATTTTAATTATAGTGGTGGAAAAATGTTTTTAATTAATCATTTATTTTTAAATATCTTATTTTTAAAAATTTTAAATTAAGATTAAATTAATTTTTTAAATAATAACTTTCAGTTGTTCATTTTTAAAAATAATAAATATAATTTTTTTAATTAAAAATTTAATAATTATATTTCCTTTTTAAAAATTATATTTCCTTTTTAAAAACTTCATTATTGAACTTGTTCAATTAGATTAATAAAATCTTTGAAAAAATTAATCAAAAAAAAACTTTATTGAAATTTTTTATTTCAATTAGAAAATCTGAAAGATTTTCTTTAATTACAAGCATTATTTCATAATACACTATAATTTTAAATTAAATTATAATGAATATATAAAAAATTTATATATTTAAAAAGTTAAACAAAAAACATATTAGAATAATATAAAGAATAAATTAAAAGGCACTGTAAAAGAGGATGGAAATTCGCAATCTGGAATTTGGATTTTTAGCAGAAAATTTAGGACATATACCTGTCATTAAGCTTTTATCATCTGTTTTTAATTTTTCAATTGTGAAAATCCATGCTAATTTTACAGTGCCAATTAAAAATAAGGAATAAATTAATATTGTCAAATTATAAAATTATCTTATTCACATAAAAATAAATATTATTAAAATATATTTATTTAAAATTATTTATATTAATTAAAATAAGTTGATATTATTCAAAATTTAAAATTATAGATTTTTATAAATTAATATTTGAAATTAAACATTTTAATAAAAAAAATTATCATCCAAAATTTAAGAACTTTTCCAAATGGTCATAATACAATAATCCATAATACAATATAAAATATTAAACTCATTCTTATTAATGTTTAATTATAATGAATTGTAAATTTATTATATAATGTTATAATTTAGATTTATACAAATAATACTAATTAATAATAATATGGTGTGAAATATGGCGAATAATGTAAGTGTAAATGTTTGTGCAAGCACTGATTTAAATTCACAGGATATGGATCCAGATAATATTACTCGAATGATTATTTTAGGTCCTAAAGCTGAGGTTAGTGAGAGTGAAGTAGTTAATTATATTCATCTTTTAGGCTTACCTGTAACCACCAAATTAACATGTTATGGTGCTATGGTAAGTGGAAAAGAGGAAGACGTTTTAAATGTTATTAAAGAAGTTAGGAAATTAGATCCTTATAATTTGTTCTCAAGAGATAGAGGCTTTCCAATTGGAGATCCAAGAAGATGTAGAGGTCACAGATATGGCCCAAGAGAAGGGTTTCATCAAATGGAAAGTGAATATAAATTATTAGAAGATGTTTCAGATGCTTTAAAAAATCCTAAAGAAGTTTCTCTTGAGAAAGAAAAGCGAATGGATCTTGATGAACTTGAACAAATATTTAGTGAAAATTAAAATACTCATTTGAATAAAAATTTAATAAAATGTAAGTGATTAAAAAATTTTTATAAAATTATAAATAAAAGAAAAAGGAATTCTGTTAAAATGGTAAAAGTAGCAATATTTCCACCAAATTCATTGATTTTAGCTGATTTGATTGAAAGAAAGGGGCATGAGTCATTGGCTTTGCAGAAAGCTGTTAGGAAAAAAGTAATTGACCCTGAAATAGACTCACCTCCTATGAACATAAGCGAAGAAGATCCAATTAAAGGGTTAAAGTATGCAGCTATTGAAGTGCCTTCTGGGGTTAGAGGAAGAATGTCAATTATTGGTCCATTAATAGATGAAGCTGAAGCAGCTATTATTGTTGATAAAGCTCCCTTTGGTTTTGGTTGTATTGGTTGTGCAAGAACTAATGAACTATCTACTTTTTGTATGAGAAAAAGAGGAGTTCCTACACTTGAATTAGTTTATCCTACTAATAGGGATGAAACAATTGATATGGTAAATAAGATTAATACATTTTTAGATGGGTTAAATAATAAGGAGGAATAATAATTGGTTAGAATAGCTTTGGTTTCATGTGGTACTGAGTATAGTGGTATTCAAAAAGAGATTGAAAAGGCAGCTAATACTTTTGGTGGTGAAATAATAATTCCTGAGATTGACTTACCATATATTGATGAGTCTTATAAAAAATTTGGGTTTAGTGCTGAAAGTTCAAGTCTAAGATTAACCATTGCAAGAGCAATGGCTATTGTTGAAGGCAGAGTTCAAGTGGATGCGATTTTTATAGCTACATGTTTTAGATGTGCAGAAGGTGCTTTAGTTAGAAATGAAGTTAGGAGATTTATTCAAGAAAATACTCGTATTCCTGTTGTTACTTATTCTTTTACTGAAAGAACAAAAGCAGATGAGCTTTTCATTAGAATGGAAGCATTAACCACGACTGTGGCACGAAAAAGCATTCTTGCTCGTGAAAAACAAGAAGGTCTTACTCTTGGTGTTGATTCAGGTTCAACCACCACTAAGGTTGTTTTAATGGAGAACAATGAGGTTATAGGCACTGGATGGACATCGACTAAAGATATTATGGGATCTGTTGAAATTGGTGCTAAGGAAGCTTTTGAGGAAACAGGATATTCTATGGATGATTTAGATGGTATTGGAACAACTGGTTATGGTAGGTTAACCATTGGTAAAAAACTTAATGCAGAACTCATACAAGAAGAATTATCTGTTAATGCTAAAGGAGCTGTTTATTTAGCTAAGCATCAAAGTGGTGAAGCCACAGTTTTAGATATTGGTGGAATGGATAATAAGGTCATTACAGTCAATGATGGTATTCCTGATAATTTTACAATGGGCGGAATTTGTGCTGGTGCATCTGGAAGATTTTTCGATATGACTGCAAGGAGATTGGATGTTGATATTAATGATTTAGGTCCATTAGCTATGAAAGGGGATTATAGGAATGCATTACTTAACAGCTACTGCATTGTTTTTGGTATTCAAGATTTAGTTACTACCTTAGCTGCTGGTGGATCAAAAGAAGATGTTGCTGCAGCTGCTTGTCATTCAGTTGCTGAGCAGGTTTATGAACAACAACTTCAGGAGATTGATATAAGAGAACCTTTAATTCAAGTGGGTGGAACTTCTTTAATCTCAGGACTTATAAAAGCTGTTGGTGAAACTTTAGGTGGAATAGATATTATAGTTCCAGAATATTCTCAATATATCGGTGCTGTTGGATCTGCACTTTTAGTTTCTGGAATGGGTAAACGACAAAAATAGAATTTTATACTATAAATACGTGATTTTATGATAGTTGAAAGTAATGATAAAGATGGTGCTGAGGTATATGAAATGATTATAAAACAAATACTTCAAGATCTTCAATTATCGCCATCAATTAAAAATATGAAAGCTTTTGTTAATCCTAATGAAGTTGTTTTTATAATAGCTATAAAAATGGATAAAACATCGAATCATATTAAATTAAATGAAGTTGCAAAGGTCACTTATGAAAAAGAAGAAAATAAAACTATTATAAAAATCTCTGATGAGAACTATCTTCCTGATATTCTTAAATTATTATGGGGAGATTTTTCCAGAGATCAGCTTTATCAACCAGATAGATACACTATTATTCTTGATGACGATGTATCTTTTTTAAAGGATAGGATTGTTTTCTCTCCAAAAGTAAATCTTAAAATAAGAATTATTGATGCTATATTTAGGATTATTCCAGAAGGATTTAGAGTTTTAAGAGAACTATCTAAAAATGATATTGTAGCTATTGTAGCCACTGATGAAATGATTAAGGATGAATGGATTTTAAAATGTAATGAATTAATAAAAGAACTTGAAGTCTAACTATTTAATAACAATTGTTTTAATTACAAAATAGATAGAGTTTCTACTATAGTGGTTTTGATAAAGTTCTTAATAAATAATTTTTTTAAAAACAAATATTTATATAACAATTAAATCAAATAATAATATAATTAGTTAGAGGTATGAAAAAAAATAAAATCAAGTGTAGGAGTCATTGGAGTAGAATTATTGAAATATCTTAATATTTTGCAAGGAATAACTCCAATATTTACAATTGGGATATTCATAAATGTATTCATGATAGCTATTACTGTAGGATTAATTGGGGCATTTTATCCTGCATACAGAGCTATTAAACTTCCCCCAACTGAAGCAATAAGCTATGATATATGATAAATCTTTGGATAATATGGTGCTGTCAAAAATTTGGGTGATAACAATTGTTATAATATTTGTAAAATTTAGAGGATGTGAAAAAAATGTGTACAAGTATTTTTACTAAAACTGAAGATGGAAAACATTTTTTAGCGAGAACAATGGATTTTTCTTTTCCTTTGGAAGGAAATCCTATTTTTTTACCTAAAAATTTTGTTTGGAGTCTTTCGGATGGTAGAGGAATAGTAAATAAGTTTGCCATTTTAGGAACTGGTCGCGAAATAAATGGAAATTACTTATTCACTGATGGATTAAATGAAAAAGGTCTTGGAGTTGCAGAACTTTATTTACCTGGTGATGCATTATACGATAAAGAAAATGTTGAAGGAAAAAATAATTTAGCACCATGGGAATTTTTAAATTGGATTTTAGGAAATTTTGAATCAATTCATGAATTAGAGGAGGCTTTAAAAGATGTTCGCCTTATAGAAAAGCAAATATCTCTTTTAAAAAGAAATGTTCCTTTACATTTTATAATTGGAGATACAACGGGTCGTGTAGTTGTAATTGAACCAAGTGGTGGTGAACTTAAATTTAAAGAAAATCCAGTTGGAGTGATGACTAACACTCCAACTTTAGAATGGCATATTCAAAATCTTAGAAACTACATAGGTGTTCAACCCAAACAGTTCAGTCCAAAAAAGTATGGAGAATATCTTGCAAAACCTTTTTCACAAGGAACTGGAACATCAGAACTTCCAGGAGGATATACTCCACCCCATAGATTTGTTCGTGCAGCTTTCTTTAAAGAATATATTAATAAAGCAAAAAATGAGGAGGAAGGGGTTACAAATATTTGGCAAATTTTAAGCACAGTTCGTGTTCCAAAAGGAATTGTTATCATGAATCCTGATGGTGAAGATTACACTCAATATATATCTGCTATGTGTTTAGAAAGTAAGTCATTCTATTTTACACCATATGAAAACAATCAGATTACTAAAGTTCAAATAAATGATAAGTTATTGGATGATGGAAAAGTGGTTATATTCAATGTTCCAAGAAAACAAGTATATCAAATGGCATTGTAAATTTAGCATGGTTTTTTACAATTTAAAAATTTTTTTTTAATTTTTATTATTAATTTTTATTATAATATTACTAATTTTCAAATATTATCTAATATATAGTAGGAAACCTATTTTTGGCAAACATTTGTAATGTATGAAATATTCCTATTATATCAAACTCCAGATGAAACTGAAAAGAATTTTTGGCAAACATTTGTAATGTATGAAAGAAAAATTTCTATGATTTAGCCGATAAAAAATCATTCACTAAAATTAGATTGAAAATTATATTGCCAAAAAATAGGTGTTGCACTATAGTGTTCTGTAAAATTATTTTCTTTTACTTATATATTAATTTTACAAAATCCAATTAAATATTTGCAATCAGAAATTATTTTTCTTTCTTTAACTTATTTAAATTAAATTTAAAAGAATAAATATTAATATTTAAAAAAATAATATTGTAAAAAATTTTTTGAATTAATATAAAAATTAATTATACAAAACACTATAGACGGTTCATTTAGTTTTATTTTTTGTATTTTTATAAATTTGTTTTTATGGAAACTCATTTTTAAATAAATTATTTAGCTATAATATTCAGTTAATCATTTATATTTGTTCAACATAATTAATAACTTGCAGATTATTTTTCAAGTTTTACTTGCACTTCATGGTTTATTTTGGATAGCTCTCGCTAAGATATGAAAAATAAATCCATGTATTTAATTTATATTATGACTTTAATAATGTATAAACTTAAATGATAGGCACTGTAAAATTAGCATGGATTTTTAAATTGAAAAATTAAAAGCATGTGCTAAAAGTTTAATTACATGTACATGTACACTGCTGTTAAAATAAGAAAATTTATCTTAACATATGAAAATTTATTGCTCACTATATAAATATGTTGCTAAAAGTTTTCTCAAATCATCATAAATCACCCAACATTTTCTAAAAAATTACATTGAAAACTTCAATATAACACAATACAATATAACACAATACAGTGCATATATGGTTTAGTTAAATGCAATTGAGTTATAATCTTTAGTTTTAATAGCTTGGTGCATAATTTGATTTGTATTTTTTCGATGGCATTGAATGTCTTGGTTCGTTTGATTCTTTTGTGCTTGGTTGTGTTGTACTATAACTCATTAATTCTATTACATGATCAATGATTTTATTTTTCATGCGTCCATATCCAAATACTATTTCAATGCAATGTGATTTGAAATATCCTACTG
>JAITOM010000084.1 GCA_031289975.1 Methanobrevibacter sp.
AATTTGGAATTTGGATTTTAGCATAAAAGCATTAAGCCCCTATACATGTCATTAAACTTTTATCGTCTGTTTTCAATTTTTCAATTGTGAAAATCCATGCTAATTTTACAGTGCCTAAATTTTCTACTTTTATTAATGGGTCTCTCGTATTTCATAAATCCTATTTATATTCAATAACATTTATATGGTCTTCTATTCTAATCATTAAATAGTATTAAATCCTAAACATTACAATTTACATATATACCAAATCAATAATAAATAATAGAATTAGGTTAATCTTTAATTTAATTACTATATTGTTTAATTAAGTTTATGAATAAATACTTTTATTCAAGACAATAGCATGTTAAAATATTGAATTTTTAAGAGAAAAATTTGATAGGTAATAAAAAAAATTAAAAAGTTATTAAGCGGGAATCCTCATTTTTATAAATTAATATTTAAAATTAAATAATTTAATAAAAAAAATTATCCTCCAAAATTTAAGAACCTTTCCAAAATGACTATAAATAAAACGACTATAAATAAAATAATAAATACTAAATACTAAATAATTATATTTTATTTTAAAGATTTGGGGAAAAATTATCATCCATTATTTTTCTTTAGATAATTTAATATATATTACCTCATCTTTAAACTAATTATCTTAGGAATTATCAGCTTTAAAAATGTAATCAACATAAATTATTAGTTTTTAAAGCTTTAAACAATCATCTTAATTATTTTATAAAACAATGATTATGGACTGTAAAAAGGGTATTGTTTTCAAAGATCCTGATATCTGGTTTTCACCCAGAAAAGATTTAAATTATATGCGGTACATCGAATTTTTACCTTATTTTCTGGTATTATAAAATTAGCATGGATTTTTATAATTGAAAAATTAAGAAAATATGCTAAAAATTTGATGACTATATATAGTCTAAATTTTTTCTGCTAAAAACTCAAATTTCAAATCTACATCCTCGTTTTACAGTGTCATTTTTTTTAAAATATACTTGATATTGCATTGAATTACTTAATAATGTATTGAAGTTATAATCTTATTGATAAATATAATAATTTGCTTGATAGAATAAGGAGTAAAAAATAATGGAAGAATATATGGATAAATTTAATAGTTTATTAGATAAAATAAGTTCTGATGTTGATTATAGTGATATTAGAGCTAATAAATCTAATAGTACCAATGTAATCATGAAAGATAGTAAGATTGATGGAATAAATTCTGGATTGAATATTGGAGCAAGAATCAGAGTTTTGAAAAATGGTGCATGGGGTTTTGCATATACAAATGATTTAAATAAATTAGAGGAAATATCTAAAACAGCTATTAAACTTGCAAATTCATTATCAGGGGATGTTGAATTAAGTGATGAGAGAATAGTTAAAGATAAAATTAAAGCAAATAATAAAATATCTCTTAGTGATGTTGGTATAGAAGATAAAAAAGATATAGTTTGTGAGGCTGATAAAGCAGCTAAAGTTAAAAATGTTGTAAGTACAACAGTTAGTTATTCTGATACTGAATATGAAAAGCTATTTTTAAGTAGTGAGGGTAGTTCAATAATTGTAAATGAAACAATAATAGCAATGTTTTTAAATGCAACAGCATCATCTGGAGATATTATACAATTTGGACATGGTAGTATAGGTGGAGTAGCAGGTTTTGAAGTTCTTAAAAATGCTGATATTGAAGAATTTGGAAGAAAAATAGGTGAAAAAGCTTCAAAGTTATTAAAAGCAGAACCATCACCTTCTGGAAATTTTACTGTTATAGCTGATAATGAATTAACTGGTGTTTTAATTCATGAAGCATTAGGTCATGCTGTTGAAGGAGATTTAATACTTCAAAATGATTCTATATTAAAAGGGCATTTAGGTAAGAATATAGGTTCTAATTTAGTAAATATTTTTGATGATGCAAGTAGAGAAGATGGTTTTGGCTACTATCCTTATGATGATGAAGGGATAAAAACTAAGCCAAATCAGCTTGTTAAAAATGGAAAATTAGTTTCTTTATTAAATTCAAGAGAAACAGCTTCTAAATTAGATATGAATTCATCAGGAAATGCACGATCAATGCTTAATGAACAAACAATTGTTAGGATGAGTAATACTTATCTTCAACCAGGAGATATGAGTTTTAATGAGCTTATAGAAGATATTAAAGATGGAATTTATATTAAAGGTTCAAGAGGTGGTCAAGTAGACACTGGAAAAGGGATATTCCAATTTAGTGGAGTTGAATCTTTTAAAATAAAAAATGGAGAAATAAAAGACTCTTTAAGGGATGTTTCGTTATCTGGAGATATTTTAAATACATTAAAAGAAATTGATGGTGTTGGGTCTGACTTTAAACTTAGTGTTGGATTTTGTGGAAAAGGAGGTCAAACAGTCCCAGTTGGTGATGGAGGTTCACATATAAGAATAAAGAATACTATTGTTGGAGGAACCAATTAAAAACACTTCTAAAATAAATATCTCTGCTGTGATTCATGAAATTGGAGAATAATTTTGATGATGATATTAGTAAAATAAAAGAAGAACAGAATGATGCCTATTACAGTTAGAATTACCAAATGGTAAATATTATTATGATATTTCTAATAATCCAGTGTATGAAGTAATGTTTGTAAGTAAAGAAAAGCTTCGCTTTTCTAAGTTTAAAAAAATAAAATTTTTAAACTAAAGAAAAACTTCGCTTTTCTAATTGAGCAAGTCCAATAATGAAATATTTTAAATTATAGAATAACCATTAAAATTTTAATTAAAAAAATTATAATTATTATTTTTAAAAATAAAAAAATAAAAACTATTATTTAAAAAATTAATTTAATATTAATTGAAATTTTTAAAAATGGAGAATAAATTCTCCTAAGTTAAAAATAAATTTTCAACACAATAATATTAATTATCAATGCATTAGCTACATGAAAAATAGCATAATATGATCTATTAATTGAATCAGGATAAAAATTATTGTTGAAATTTAGTTAATTCACTTTTAAGAGTTTTAATGACTTTTTAAATGCTATATTTACTTTTTTATCCAATTAAAACACCATCTTTTTCAATGTTTAGGTAGAAATGAAAATCTAAGTGCTTTTGGTAATGTTCATTAGGTATTATTTGTACAGAAATATCTTCTCCAGTTTCAAGAAGTATGTCAAAAGTTTTACCATATATTGTCTTCAATTTTTAAATCATCATCAATATTAGAAGGCATAACAAGAATATCAATACCAGAATCAAGTCTAAAATCTTTGGTAATGACTCCACAACTACATTTTTTGATATTTTACTAATGGCAATATCTGTAACTCCAAAAGATTTCATATCCTTATCTTTAATTATGTCTCGGATTTCAATAAATTCTTCATTAATATACTTATTCTCTATTAAATCCATCATTTTTTCAAATAATTTCACTTTATAATGATCATGTTTATTTAAATTACTGAATTCTGTGATTATATGAGGAGTGGCTGTCATCGTTCCATAGCAAGATATAATGTCTTGTAATATTTGAAAATCTTTTTCAGAAAATATTTTTATCGCTTTTATTTTTTAATTATTTCTTCACCTACTAATCCAGCGAGTAATAGTAAAAATACATTAGTATCCAAAATTAAGTATCCAATATTTCTCATCATCGGTTATATCAACTTCTTCTACTCTTAAATTATCTTTTGATTTATTTAAAATATCATTTGCATAGTCAATTGCATTATATATCGCTTCTTTTGTTTCAATCATGATAATCACCACAAAATAAAAAATCCTCAATTATAATAAAATTTTATTATCAATATTTTATAAAATTTAACGGCTGTGTAAAATTAGCATGGAAATTTAAATCTGGAATTTAGTTTTTAGGCAGAAAAAAGTTAGACCATATACATGTCATCAAACTTTTAGCTCATGTTTTTAATTTTAAACTTTTAGCTCATGTTTTTAATTTTCTAATCGCGAAAATCCATCCTCTTTTTACAGTGCCAATTTAACATTTAAACTTTCATATTTTATTCCTATTAGACAGTAAAAAAGTGATTAATATTAAATATTTTTTTAAAATGACATAAAACAGTTGTACAATTATTATAAAGTTCTGAATAGTTTTAAAAAAAACGAAGTATTGCAACTATTAAATAAAGTATTATAGATTCATCAGTTGAATTTTTCACAAACTCTTTTTATTGGCTGTGAAAAATCCAACTGATAAATTATTTTTAACTTTTTACTCAAATATAGATTATAAGTAAAAATCTTTTTTATTACTGTATTAATCTTATAAAGTTCTTAAAATGCTTTAAAATGAAGTATTATAAACATTGAATAAAGTATTATAGATTCATCAGTTTGATTTTTCACAATCTTCGGTTATTTTAATTTTGCCATCAGTTTCTAAATCTTTTAATTCAAGAGGACAATTTAAGGCACTGTAAAATTAGCATGGATTTTTACAATTGAAAAATTAAAAACATATGATAAAAGTTTAATGAGATGCACATGTCCTAAATTTTTTTTACTAAAACCCCAATTCCAGATTGTGAATTTCCATCATCTTTTTACAGTGTCCAATTTAATAGAGCTATTTTCGCATTTTCAATTTTTTAGGCATACTAACAACTGCTCTGCCTTTATCAATTAAAACTCCATCAATTACTTCAGAATCAGATACTGAACCTCCAAAAATTCTTTGAATATTGAGGTTATCTTTATCTACATTACAATCTTCTTCAATTTTTAAAATTTCATTTACGATTAAATTAGCTAACTGTTCTTTCCCATAATCAAAACCTTTACCTGTCATTGCAGTCATAGCTACTTTTAATAATGTTTAATTTATGTTTAGTCAAAGATTAGTTTTAAATTTTCAAGATTAAACTATAGTATACTTAGTAATTTTTTCATTTTTATCTACCTCATTTTTAAATAATAAATGTTCGAGAACTTATAAATTAATTATCTAAGATTTCAAATTATATATCAGTAAAACAAATAATATTAATGTACTGATTATATTAGGAAATCCAAAAAGTAAATCATTATTTAAATGTCCATGAATACAATTTCCTA
>JAITOM010000096.1 GCA_031289975.1 Methanobrevibacter sp.
ATGTTAGGTAATTCTATCAGGAATATAAGTCCTTAACAAAAAATATTATTCCTAAAATGGACGGGAATTAAAATAAGAACCCATCAAATATTATTTAATTTAAAATTCAATTAAAAAAAGGAGAAATAAAAAAATGAAAATAAAAATATTAAGTTATATTATAATAGCTATTTTAGCTATTAGTGCAGTGGGTAACATTAATGCAACACCTCTACCTGCTTCAAATGTTACATTACATAATGTAGATAATGTAACTCAGGTTTTAGATGTTTATTTAATAGATCCATATTATTATCCTCAAGAAAGATTTGTTGCTCATCATGTTATTGATCCAGGAGTTAATATAACATTTGAAATCAATGATACAAGATACATTTTTGTATGGCATGGAGAATATGTAGATAGTATTCAATGGACATGGAGATTTTGCGATTTTGACAAATATAATAATATTGTAGTATATAGTGATTGGTATTTTTATTATTCTTTACAATATGGACATCACTTTTCCCATTTTGATCCAAATGATATACCATTCTATGTAGGAGTTTAAGCTTAGTGAAACTCCTACTACCATAAAGGGGGGGTGAGGAGTTTCTCATCCAAATAGAATAAAAAAAATCTGAAAAATCCTTTTCTTTGAGTTAACTTATGATCATAACAGACCTTCCAAAAGAAAAATTTTTAATTCCATGCAGGAGATTTAATAATAAAGCTTATAGTAATAAAATAAATAGAATCATTAACACTTTAATTAATGACATTCTATTTAGCGAATTTACTACTCAAGATTATTATCAGATTGAAGACATGTTTAAGACAAAATTAGAAAATCTTATTGGTGCAGCATGGAAGAAAATTTTTTTAGCAATATGGGATTGTTTATGGGCTCATTTAAAAGGGGGATGTGAAAAATCCAACTGATAAATTATTTTTCCAACTTTTTATTCAAATGTATGCATTAAGTAAAAGTCCTTTTTAATATTACATTGATCTTATAAAGTCATTAAAATGCTTTAAAGAATTAAGTATTATAAATATTAAATAAAGTATTATAGCTTCATCAGTTGAATTTTTCACAACCCCATTTTTTTGAGTTTTTGTAAAATTTGGCTGATGAATATTTTGCATTAGTTCTTTTATTATTCTAATGGATGAATTCATATCATTACATGATATAAAATAGAATAACAATATTATTAATGGTTTTAGAAAATGTAAATCAATTATTCAAATTTATTTCTTTAATAAGCTTTTGAGCTCTTTCATATTCATGATCCACCCACCCTTTTTTAGCTAAATATTCGTTTTCTTTTATCTTGTTTAAATAGCTGATGCTTTCTGAATATTCTCCTTTTTCTTTTAATACGAGTGCTTTATAATAATATGATTTCCAACCATTATCTATGGCATGATTAAAATATTCCATAGCAAGATCATAATCTTTCATACATAAATAGATGATTCCTTTAGTTTCCATTAAATATGGCTCGGAATCTATTTCAATAGCTTTATCAATATATTTCAAAGCATTATCATAATCACCTAATTTACGATAAATAATAGATTTTTCTCTAAATTTTACATCAGCATTATCATCTTTATCACCAATTAAATCAAGTGTTTTTATTGCTTCATCATAATTTTTAGACATTGCTAATGATTCTCCTTTTGTTATATAAATGTAAGATGGATCGTTTCCATAATTTGAATCAGATTTACATAATTCAATAGCTTTATCAAAATACTTTATAGCATCTTGATGCTTAGAAGGATCATCAAAATATAGACCTAAATTAGTTGAAACATGAGCTAAATTCATATAAATTTCTATATTATCTGGATTAACTTTTAATAATTCTTTTAAAAATTCTAAATCATTATTAGTTGATTGAAAATTGCTAAAAATATTCTCATTTTCATTCAATAAATGAAAATCATCAGGATGATAAATAAGAGACTTATTAAGGAAAATAGCTTCTCCTTTAATATCTTCTAATTTTTTTAATGCATCCAATTCTGAATGGACAAGATTAATATTTTTATAAATATCTTCTGAATAATTATCATATAATTTTAATAACTCTTCATACTTTTCTAATTTACTTAATATTAATGATTTCATTTTTACAAGATATGAGTTATGAGGATAATCTTTTAAAAGTTTATTAACTGCATTTAAAGCCTTCTCATTATCATTTGATGCTAATATACTATTTAATCTTTTAATTTCTTTTTTAAGTTTGCTTGACATTATTTCACCATTTTATTAATCTATTTATTATTTTTCCATTAATAGAAATTTTGTTAATATGCTCATTTAGATAACTTAACTCCTATTTAATCAATGATCTATTCATCCTTCTCTTACAGATCCAATTGTAACAATTTTATCAGCACCATCTTTTTTTTAGAAATTTTTTAATATCTAAGGATCATATCAAAAGGTTATTCTGGAAATGAAAAAATTGATGTGAAAAATTTGAGGCTGTGAAAAATTCAACTGATAAGTTATTATGTGACTTTCATCTTTAAATATTTTAATAAAAATCATGATTAAGTTCACATATTTCATCCAAAAATAATTATTTATTTTTAAAAATAATTGTTATTTTTTGTTAATTAAAACTTTGACATTTATGATCTAATTTAAAAAATCTTATTATTGAACTTGTTCAATTAGAAAAACGAAGTTTTTCTTTACTTACAAACATTATTTCATACACTATAAACATTATAAAAGTTTGGAGGAATACAATATTAAATGTTTTAGAAAATATAAATCATTTATTCAAGTTTATTTCTTTAATAAGCTTTTGAGCTCTTTCATATTCATAATCAGCCCATCCTTTCTTTATATTTTCATTTTTTTTAATCATATTTAAACAGTTAATGCTTTCTACATACTCTCCTTTTTCTTTTAATGCGAATGCTTTATAATAATTTGCAGCCCTATCATCATCATCTGCTGATTGATTAAAACATTTTATAGCAAGATCATAATCCTTCATACATAAATAAATTCTTCCTTTAAGTTCCATTAAATAAGAATCATTATCTATTTCAATGGCTTTATCAATATATTTCAAAGCGAGATCATAATCACCTATTTCACGGTAAACAATAGATTTTTCTCTAAATTTTATATCTGCATTAATATCTTCATCATCAATTAAATCAAATGTTTTTATTGCTTCATCATATCTTTCAAATGATGCTAATGATTCTCCTTTATCTATATAAATATGGGATGGGTTGTTATCATGATTTGGATCCAATTTACATAATTCAATAGCTTTATCAAAATAATTTATAGCATCTTCTTGCTTAGAAAAATCATCTAAAGATCGAGCTAACTTAGCTGAAGCATACCCTAAATGCATATAAATTTCTATATTATTAGGATTAACTTTTAATAAGTCTTTTAAAAACTCTATATCCTCAGTAGTTGATTGAAAATGGTTTAAAATATTATCATTCTTAGTTACTAAATGAAAATCTTCAGGATAATAAATAAGAGATTTATTAACAAAAATAGCTTGTTTTTTAATATCTTTTAAGTCTTCTAATGCATATAGTTTCGTATGGACAATATCAATATCCATATAAATTTCTTCGGAATATTTATCATGCAATTTTAATAATTCTTTATATTTTTCTAATTTAGTTAATGCTATTGATTTTATTCTTACGAAATATAAGATATTAGGATAATCTTTTAAAAGTTTGTTAACCACAGCTAAAATTTTTTTATCATCCTTTGACCGTAATATAGTATTTAATCTTTTAATTTCTTTTTTAAGTTTATTTGACATTATTGCACCATTTTTATCCAATCTATTTATTATTTTTTTCATTATAGGAGTCTTGTTAATTACATTGCCTTTTTGATAAAATCTTATAGTATTTCTCTTAACTTATATTATTATCATTAAATTTTTAAAAAAGTTTAATATCTCTTTAGATTAAAATTTGAATAATTTAAAGAATAATTTTTAAATATAGTGATATAAAAAATGTTTGTAATTAATCATTTATTTTTAAATATCTTAGTTTTAAAAATTTCAATTAATATTAAATTAATTTTTTAAATAATAATTTTTATTTCTTTATTTTTAAAAATAATAATTATAATTTTTTAATTAAAAATTCAATGTTTTTAATGTAATTTAAAAAACTTTATTACTTACAAACATTATTTCATACACTATAAAATATTACAAAAGTTTGGAGAAATACTATAAAATAAATATTATAATATTTAAATTTAAAATTATGGAATTTTATAAATTTATATTTAAAATTAAATAATTTAATAAAAAATATTATCATTTTAAAATTTAAGAGCTTTTATATGAACTATAAATAAAAAAATAATAGTATAACCTCTTAAAGAATCATTTTCCACTCTTTGGATAATTATCTTTAAAAACAACATCCAAACCAATATTTAGATGTTTTAAAAAAGATAATTTAGATGTTTTAGAAAATATAATTATCATCCGAATTTATTTCTTTAATAAGCTTTTGAGCTCTTTGATAATCATAATCTATCCACCCTTGTTTAATTAAATATTCACTTTCTTTAATCATATTTAAACAGTTAAGACTTTCTAAATATTTTCCTTTTTCTTTTAATGCAAGTGCTTTATAATAATATGAACTTTGATTATTATCCCTGTCTTGATTAAAACAATCTATAGCAAGATCATATTCTTTCATACATAAATAAATTGTTCCTTTAATTTCTATTAAATAATAATCAAAGAAAAGATCACCAGGACCTTCTTCAATGGCTTTATCAACATATTTCAAAGCAGCATCATAATCCCCTAATTTACGATAAATAATCGCCTTTTTTCTAAATTTCATTTCGGCATTAGAATCTTCATCATCAATTAAATCAAGTGTTTTTATTGCTTCATCATATTTTTTAAGCAAGGATAATGATTCTCCTTTATCTAAGTAAATATAAGATGGATTGTTACCATAATTTGGATTCAATTTACATAATTCAATAGCCTTATCAAAATAATTTATAGCATCTTGATACCTGGAAGAATCATCCAAAGATCGACCTAAATTATTTAAAATGCGACCTATAGTCATGTAAATTTCTATATTGTTCGGATTAAATTTTAATAAGTCTTTTAAAAAATTTAGATCCTCAATATCTGATTGAAAATGTTCTATAACACTATCATTCATATTAACTACATAAAAATCATCAGGATAATAAACAAGAGACTTATTAACAAAAATAGCTTCTTGTTTAATATCATTTAATTGGTCTAATGCCTCTATTTTTGCATGAACAATGTCCTTATCTTTATAAATTTCTTCTGAATAATTATCATGTAATTTTAATAATTCTTTATATTTTTTTAATTTAGTCAATGCAATTGATTTTATTTTTATAAAATATAAGTTATTAGGATAATCTTTTAAAAGTTTATTAACTACATTTAAACTTTTTTCATCATCATCGGATAGTAATATACTGTTCAATATTCTAATTTCTTTTTTAAGCTTATTTGACATTATTTCACCATTTATCTAATCTATTTATTACTTTTTTTCATAGACACATTGATAGTATTTATTTACATTGGTTCATGAATATCTTCCTAATAATAAACTTTAACAGCTTCATCCAAATCATTGTAAAGACCAAGAGCAGCTAAAGCACCAATTTTCCCTTGATCGCCAGTGACAGCTATTAATTTTATTTTTAATTTTTCAGCGAGATGTTCAGCTTCTTCAACAGCCATCATCTTCATTTTAGCATCTATTGAATATTGTCTTAAATCATTAGGAATTTTTAAACCTTCTAAAATAGCTATTGCAGTTTTATCAGAAAGGGTATATATTTTTAAAAGTTCAACAATCTTATTAACAAATTTTTTCTTATTTTCACTTTTAACAGCGAATGTTAATGAAGGAGATGTCCATGGTTTATTATATTTTTTTTTAATTTCTTTAGGTTTTAAAATTTCCATTATAATACTCATATAATTTTTAAATATTTTTATGGGTTAATTCTATATTGGCAATGATTTATGGACAATAATTGACTACATTTCTTTTAATCTTTTACACATTTTCACTACTGATTCAACAGCTCTTTTACCGTAATCCACTCTTTTATGAGCATCTAATCGTGTCATACCTGGACCACTTATTCCTAATGCAACAGGTTTATTATATTCAAGAGATAGATCAGTTATTTTACGAGAAGCATGTTGAGCAAC
>JAITOM010000106.1 GCA_031289975.1 Methanobrevibacter sp.
CAAACATGAAAACAAACAATGAAATATTTTTAGATGACTTAAGAAATAATTTATATCCTATTAAAAAAGATACCATGGGTAATTTTACTATTCTTTTAAATAGTACGAATATTTTATTACTTGATGATATTCAATTTTTAAAATCAAATTCAATTAATAATTTTGCAGTAGATTGTAGATGGCAATCAAAAGAATATATTAAAACAAGCTATGAATCATTTAAAATAGCTATTGACAAGAAACATTGAAATATGGTTAAAAACATTAATGAAGTTTCTTTTAAAGTGATAATGATAAATAAAAACTTCTTTTAAATTATATTTTATAAATAGGGAGTATTATTAAAAAATATTTACTTACAATTATTTATATTAATTAAAATGTATTTATATTAATTAAAATATAAAATTATAGATTATTATAATTTAATATTCAAAAATAAATAATTTAATAAAAAATTTATCATTTTAAAATTTAATAACTTTTTCAAAATGATTATACTATAAAAAAAGTATTTATACTTTTTCACTTGAAATATTAAGTTTATAGTTTTTATAATTTTACTTAAGTCAATTATCCAATATTAACACATAATCAGCGAAAATTTAAATTAAAATCCAAATACCTTTTAAAATAATTTCCACTCACGATGACTGTTTTCTTTTCACTTTTATCTTTTTCAAAAATTGTTAAGCTGTCCTGTATGTGAATAGCTTTTATTGTTTTTGTGTAATTATCTACTTTTAATTCTTCTGTTTTTGAATGATATGCATTTATTTGATCTATTAAATCCTTGATATATTCTATAAATGTTCCCTCTTTTTTGTAGCCCCCACCATATTCTTTTAAGTATGAAGAATGGGAATTATTTGTTATATACAATCCTTTTTCTTTCACAGATTGGAAAAAATTTTTAAAATTTTTGACTTGTTCATTTACTTCAAAACTATTATCAATAATAACATCTACATCTCCCAATTTATTTATTAAATTATTCAAAAATTCTTCATCTTCATTATTATAAATGTATATTTTAGTTTCATTATTCTGGAGTTTTTTAAGTTCCATATCATGAGATACTCCAAATATCATTACTTCATCTTTGAAATAATTTCTCATAGTATTAAGCTTTTCCTTATCTATGTTAAAAATAAGTATTTTTTTTGGTTTATTAAGTTTATCTAAATATTTTTTACTTAATTTAAAATAATATTCCTCATTTATTTCTTTTTCTATTATATTATCATCATTTTTTTCAAAAACTATTACACTATCATATATACTCATTGATTTAATAGTTTTTGTATAGTAATTTACTTTTAATTCATCGCAATGCCTTGCATTAACACTATCAATTATATTTTTTGCATATTCTATAAATGTTCCTTCCTTTTTGTAGCCTCCACCATATTCTCTCCAATAAGAAGTATGTAAATCTTCAATTAAGAATACCCCCCCATTAACGTAAGGGAATACTTCTTCAAATGTATTGATTTGTTGATTCATTTCATGACCACCATCTTCAACAACAACATCTATTTTTTTAACATTAGCCATTAATTTTTTTAAAAAATCTCTATTTTCTTGATCTCCAATATGAATTTCGCAATTTTTGCTATTGAATTTTTTACATTCTATATTAATATCAATTCCTATTATTTTAGTGTCATCTCCAAAGTAATATTTCCACATATCTAAAGATCCACCATTAAATACTCCAAATTCCATTAATATTATTGGTTCGTTATAAAATTTTTCAAAATGTGATTGATAAATATCAAGATAATGATCCCATTTTTCTATTATTTTTCCATTATTATTATAAAAATAATCAGCTATTGGATTTATTTTTCCTGATTTTTTGTACTTTTGTCTTGTTTTCTTTGTATTTAATCTATTTTTAATGTCGTATATTATTGTACTTACTATATCTCTAATTGAATTCATCAAAATCGCCTTTAAGGTATTTATTCAAAAATATAAATATTATATCATTCTATTCATATACATATTTAAATTAATAGGATTTGCAAAAAATCAACTGATATTAGGCAACAACTATGAAATAGTCAAAAATAATGCATTATAATGTTACAAAAGTTTGGAGAAGTACTATACAACAAAATTTGCTAATTATTCATTAAGTTCTAAAGAAAGATACTCTTTAAGAGCTTCTTTATAAGATCTTAAAGGTTTGAAACCTATTTTTTTCCAATTTTTATTATTTAATATGGAATATTTAGGTCTTGGAGCAGGTCTTGAAAATTCTTCACTTGTAACAGCTTTTAGAGTAACATCAATATTAGTCTGTTTAAATATTTCCTTTGCAAAGTCATACCATGTACAGTTACCTGAATTAGTAATATGATATGTCCCATAATTATCAGTTTCGATTATTTTAGAAATAGCTATTGAAAGATCACGAGTAAAAGTAGGTGATCCATATTGATCATTTACAACAGCTATTTCATTATTATTTTTAGATAAATTTAACATGGTTTTAACAAAATTAGATCCATGAAGACCATAAAGCCATGCAGTACGAAGAATGAAATAATTGTTAAGATTTTCTTTGACAAATAGCTCTCCTTCTAACTTTGTTTTACCATAAACATTAATAGGATTAGTTTCATCCTCTTCAGCATAAGATTTTTGATTGCCATCAAATACATAATCTGTACTTATATGGACAAGTGAACAATTACTTTTATTTGCTACAATAGCTAAATTTTTTGGACCAATAGCATTTACATTGTAAGCAAGATTTTTCTTGATTTCACATCCATCAACATCAGTATAAGCAGCTGAATTAATTATGATTTCAGGATTAACTTCATCTACCTTTTCATGAATTTCATTTAATTTAGTAATATCTAAGTTACTTGTATTAGTAGATATTATTTCATGATTGGAGCCTTTAAGAATCTCAATTAAATCATTTCCTAACATTCCATTTCTACCAGTTAACAAAATTTTCATTTTCCCATCTCAAATTATACTCTTGAAAAGTTTGAGAGTTTTAAAAATTCATGCAATGATGCAGTAATAAACATACTCTAAATGATAATTTTTCTAATCATCTAATAATCCTTTATTTAAATTTTTGAAGCATATTATCTATCAGTTTATTATTCAAATGGAAAAAATCATGTTTTTTAGAGTGTCTATAACTTAATAAAATATTTTAAGTAATAAATGAATATTAAAATCTTAAATTCTATAGTGTTTTGTAAAATTATTTTCTTTTATTTTAAAAACTTTAGTTTTTAAAGTTGGAAAATCTGGCAATGTAAAAAGAGGATGGAAAATTAAAATCCTAAATTTTGATTTTTATGCAGAAAAAATTTATATTATATACTGTTATCAAATTTTTAGCCTATTTTCTTAAGTTTTCAATTGTAAAAATCCATGCTAATTTTACACTGCCAATTAGAGGCACTGTAAAAAGAGGATGGAAATTCCCAATTTGGAATTTGGATTTTAGCATAAAAGCATTAAGCCTATATACATGTCATTAAACTTTTATCGTCTGTTTTCAATTTTTCAATTGTGGAAATCCATGCTGATTTTACAGTGCCGAAAAAAGTGATTGTTTTTTTATCAATTTTGGATTTGTACCCACTTTCCATGGTTTTAATTCTTATCTACTTAAATTAATTCTATGAAACTTTGTTTTCCAGCTCCACAAGAAGGACATCTGAAATTATCTGGGACATCTTTCCATTCAGTGCCAGAACCAATATTACTTCGTTTATCTCCTATTTTAGGATCATAAACATATATACAAATTTTACACTTGGCTTTAACCATCGAACCACCTTTAATTCTATATCTCATATTCATAATAATGATTTTCTCATAATGATACCTTTATTTAATTAAAAGTTTAGAAAAATGATTTATAAACTCTATAATTATATTTTAACAGGATAAGCATCCATATTAAAAACTTTAATATAAAAATGCTAATAGTGTTCTGTAAAATTATTTTCTTTTATTTGAAAAATTTTTTATTTTTCAAGTTAGAAAAATCTTTGATTTTCTTTTTATATATTAATTTAACACTGTAAAAAGAGGATGGATTTTAGCAATTGAAAAATTAAGCTAAAAATTTGATAACAGGTATATGGTCTGAATTTTTTCTGCCTAAAAACCAAATTTCAGATTTTAAATTTCCATCCTCTTTTTACAGTGCCATTAATTTTACAAAATTCAATTAAATATTTGTAATCAAAAATGATTTTTATTTCTTTAAATTAAATTTAAAAGATGAATATTAATATTTGCAAAATTTTTTTGAATTTAAATAAATTAATTATACAGAACACTATATATTACATATTTACATTTATTGTACTTAGTCATATATAAAGGTAACGGTGCGACAGGATAGGGTCTCTATTCTTCATTAATTAATTCAGTAAAATATTGTTAAATATTTTAATCCCAGTTGTGTGGGATTTTCTCCCCAGAAACTCTTAAACAAGTGATTGGTTA
>JAITOM010000107.1 GCA_031289975.1 Methanobrevibacter sp.
AGTCCTCAACCCCATACACTACTATTTGGTCTGATATCCATCGGATTAAGATTGAAAAGTATGTAAATAAGTTACAAAAGCGGATATAACGTGCTAAAAGTGTGAATGAATCCCGTTAAAAAACGAAGATTCTCGCATTAATAGATAAAGATATGCTTGAGCGGCTTGTCATGAAAGTGACACGAGCCGTTCTTAGGAGAGGTTAGGAGGGAAACCTCCTAATTTTATCCGACAAGCTTTTATCATAGGATTTTAATTTTCCAATTGTGAAAGTCCATCCTAATTTTACACTGCCTTTATTGCAAGCTATTATTTTAGAGGCTGTGAAAAATGACAGTGTAAAATTAACATGGATTTTCATAATTGAAAAATTGAAAATAGAGGATAAAAGTTTAATGAGATGTATATGGTCTAACTTTTTTCTGTTGCAAACCCAAGTTTCAAATTGCAAATTTCCACCTCTTTTTACAGTGTCTATTTTTTGATTGCTAATTCTTTTTCGCTATTCTTAATATGGTGCTATTTGGAAATCTATAAATTCTTTAATCTTAATTTAAATATTTAATAACTATTTAAAAGCTGTAAATTTAGTTAAATTTCTTTATTTTTTTATTTTAGAAATTTTTAATCATTTAATTAGAGAGAGAGAGAGAGAGAGAGAGAGAGAGAGCTTGTGATTAATTCTTAATCGCCCAATAATTTTTTTATTCAATTTAAAAACTTTAAATTGGATTTTATTTGATATAAAACAATTTAAAAAGTTTTATTTTTAGTGATAAAATCGTTATATTTATATATGGAAGAAATAAATAATATGTAAATAAGATATTTGAAAATCATAAATATCTACAATCTGATTAAAGTCCTTATTTTTTTTAATAAAATAAGTAGTGAGATGATAAAAATGAATGATAAAAATATTGAAGAAGAGATATTGGAAACATTAAAAGAAATTAGAAATGAATTAAAAGAACTTAATAGTGTATGCTTTGAGATACATAAAGACTTGGTTAATGGAGACATTAAGACTTGGGTAATGAATTATTGATGTAGTTTCATATACATGTTGCAATAAAAATATTTTTGGATACATAAAGACTTGCTTGAATTAGAGCTGTATATTATTAACTATATTACTTTATAAATGTAAAAATTAAATTAAATTAAACTTAAAAAAGGTGAGAAAAATGAAATATAAACTTTTAGTGCTAAGTATGATACTAACTTTAGCTATTAGTAGTGTAAGTAGTTTTGATAGTAAATGGGATTATTCAAATTATACCTGCAATCTTACTGTTATTAATGGTTCATTCGATAATATAACAATGGGGGAGAATATTAAGTTTAAAGCTGTTATTTTTGATCAGTATGGTAATCCAGTTAAAGCAGGCAAAGTAAAGGTATCACATGATTTTGTCGTAGGAGATGGTTGGGACAGTGCCATATTAAATTTAGTCACTAATGAAAATGGCACTATCTTTTTTAATGATACTTTTACAAAATTAGAGGGTTCTCTATGTTTAGATCTTAATGGAACATTGCTTGGATATAATTATTTTAGAACTATACCTGGAGGAGTTCCAAAACCATTTTTTTGTGATATTACTGTTAATCCAGATATATTAGGTATTGGAAATAATAAATTTAAAATTGGATATAATGAATTTAAAGCTTTTATTTTTGATCAATATGGTAATCCAGTTAAAGCAGGTGAAACAGTGAATATAATAGTCGGTGATAAGAAATACAAAGTAAATAAAACTTTAGTCAGTGATGAAAAAGGCATTATCAATTTTAATACAACTTTTACAGAATTATTACCAGAATCAGCAAGGTCAGTAGCATTTGTATACTTTGAAACAAATGAACGAACATTAGCACATTATATTTTTAAGGATAATGGTTATGATTATGTTTGGTCTTTTTTTCAAAGTGTTTATGGAAGTGATTGGAGGTGGATGACTTGTATGTAATTAAAGGACTTGAAAATCAAATATCTACAATCTGATTAAAGACCTAATCTTTTTAATGTAAACTAATGTGATAAATGAATTAATTATAGTGGGTAGAAAAAATGAAATATAAACTTTTAGTATTAATTATGATAGTAATTTTATTATATTAAAAAGAAGATTTAATGATTGGAACAGAGAGTATTGGATTATGGGATACTTGAATCAAATCATAATGGCATCAACACTAAATTGTTTGAAACTCCTAAAATCAAAGTAGGTAATTTTAAGCTAAGGTATTATGAAACTCCAAATCCAGGTTATAAAACAACATGATCTATTGAAATGCAGTTCATATGATGAATTAAGTCACTAATGATACGATCGAATCGATTAGGGGACATATGGATAATATTGGTGATATTGTATGATATTGATTAATGACTTAGAAATAAATGATAATATTCATTATAAATTTAATGAAAAAGAAAATTCTAATGACAAAACTTATTTAAGAGATTTATCTAAGATTAACATTTTCATTGGATCTAATAATTCTGGAAAAAGCAGATTATTAAGATATTTTTTTAATTCAAAAGTTAAATTCACACGAAAATATGAAAGTCTTCTTGATAATGATGAAGATTTAGCTGAACTATGTGGTAATACCTTCAAATATTTCTCAGAAAATTATACAAGGAATTTTGATGAGATTAAAAAAGTTTTTGATTTATTTAAGTCAAATTTAGAAAAAGGAAATAAAAAAAGCATTCCTGATAATTTAAGAGAGATATGGACTGAAAATAAAAAACTTGAACAAGCAAATAAAGATGGGGAAAACGATAATACTTTTCATGAAAACAAGCCCAATAAACATGTTCGTAATACTGTTCAAAGGTTCAATAAAAAAATAGATGAATATTTTTCAGGAATTATAGGTGTGGTGGGAGTTGAAGATGAACATAGTAAATACAACTTTAAAAGGATTTACATACCTATTTTGAGAGGTCTAAGACATTTAAATGATGAAAATAAAGATTTTTATTATGATAGAACAAATGAAGATTATTTTGATAATAGTTTAAACAGTGGTAATAAGATTTTTACTGGTTTAAATTATTATGATATTTTAAGAAAGTATTTATTAGGAAATTTAAAACAAAGAGAATTGATCAACAATTATCAAAAATATTTATCAGAAACTTTCTTTGATGGAAAAGAAGTCGTATTAATACCTCGAGAAAAAGATGATAAAGAAAAAAATAGAATTATTTGGGTTAAAATAGGTAACGAAAAAGAAAAACCTATATATGGGTTAGGGGATGGAATACAAGCAATTATAATAATTACATTACCATTATTTTTAAATTTTAAAGATTTTGGAAAAAATGATAATGTTTTAGTTTTTATTGAAGAACCAGAACAACACTTACATCCAGGATTACAAAAAAGATTAATAGAAACATTTCTTGATAAAAGATTTGAGAATTATCAATTTTTCTTTACTACTCATTCAAATCATTTTTTAGACATTATTTTACATAATAATGAAGATATTTCAATTTTTTCTTTTGAGAAAAAATTAGAAGATAAAAACATTGAAGAAGAACCTACTTTTGATGTTAATAAAATTTTTCCTGATAATTCTTCAATTTTTGAAAATTTGGGTGTTTTACCTTCATCAGTTTTCATAGCTAATAGTAATATTGTTGTTGAAGGAACATCAGATAAATTGTACTATAAAAAGTATTTGAACATATATCAAGAACAAGATAAAAATTTAAAATATTTTAAGGAAGAAAATTATGATTATAATTTTATTATTTCTTGTGGAAGTGAAATAAAAAATCTATTGGAAAATTTGAATGATAAACAGAAAGAAATGATGTTTTTTATTGTAGATAGTGATGATAATCTTGAAAAAAAGAAAAAAATGTTTAAGAAAAATAATTGTAAGACTTTTCATGTCACTAATGGTAGAACAGTTGAAAATTTATTATCAAAAGATGTTATCAATAGAATAATTGATAATCATGATGATGCAAAAAAAATTGAAGATAGGAATGATTTTAATGAAAGAGATTATCAAAAAGAAAAATTAGCTAAATTTATGGATGAAAAAATTTTAAATAGTAAAAAACCTATTTTTGCTAATGAAAAAGGAAGTTTTGACAATAAAGTGAAATTTGCTCAAAAAGCTTTGAAAAATATAAACCGTTTTGATGATTTATCTGAAGAAGCAAAAGATATAGCAAAAAAAATTCATGATTTTATAAAATCTAAAACTTTTACATGAGAGAATATCCGAAAACTTAATTTAGTATTACAACTTTCACAAAATTCTCTTGCAATGACCAGAAGCATTGTTTAGTACTAATGGTTAAGTTTTATTACTTTAGAAAATAAAATGGCACTGTAAAGTCAGTATGGAAAGTTGGATTCTAAAATTTCATTTTCATGTGAATGAGTTCTTGACATATACTTATAGAAAACTTTTTTTAATTAAATTCCTGATTTCCAAAACTTGGAATCTGTAGAATTTTAAAGTGCCAATAAAATTTGGTTTTATGGATAATCTCATAATTGTGTGTTAACTATTATCAAAAGTTAATTATTATTGTATTTTAACTATAATGATAGCATATTAAGAAATTTTAAATTCATAGATTTTTTGGAGAATTAAGAAATGGTTTTGTTAAATGTTATTAAATTTGAAGGTGATGATAAAACTTTGGTTTGGAAACATCCTGCTGAAGATTTCAACACTCAAAGTCAACTAATTGTACACGAATCACAAGAAGCAATATTATACAAGAATGGTCAGGCATTGGATTTGTTTGGTCCTGGAAGGCACAGATTAACAAGTCAAAACATGCCTATTCTAAGAAAACTCATAAATATGCCAACTGGTGGAGTCTCTGCTTTTCATTGTGAAGTCTACTTTATAAATAAGGCTGTAACATTAAATGTTGAATGGGGTACTCCAAGTAAGTTTCAAGTATTGGATTCTACATTTAATGTTCCCTTGGATGTTGGAGCATCTGGAAATATGGAATTCAAAATAAAAAATTCCAGAAAATTCTTAATTGAAGTGGTAGGAACACAAAGAAGTTTAAATTCCAGTCAATTGACTCAATATTTTAAAGGAAAAATAATAACTAAAGTTAAATCATATTTAGCGAAAGTAATGTCTCAAATCAGCTATTTAGTTGTCAATCAGAACTTAGAGGATATATCTGAAGCTATTAAAGAAAAATTAGCTATTGATTTTAATTTTTATGGTGTTAATTTAATTAATTTTTATTTAAATAATATTATAATTCCAGGTGAACAGACTGAGAAGATAAGGGAAGTTTTGAATAAGAAGTTAGAGTATGGAACTTTAGGGTTTAATTGGGCTGATGAGCAAATAGCTGAAATATCAAAGAGATATGCGAGTAATCCTGGAATGCAGGATAGTGTTGGTGGTATGATGGCCCAAATACCAGTGGCATTAGCATTTGGAGAAATGTTGAAAGGTAACATTGCAGGTAATATAACATCTGGGTTTGCAAACAAATCAGAAGCATTTAGCTTCAACAAGCCAAATGAAATTAAAGAGGAAAATCCACGAAATCATAGTAATATTGGTGATAATACTAAATTTTGTCCTGATTGTGGAAATCAATTAGATTTTAATCTTAAATGTAATGATTGCGGATTAAAGTTTACTTATGATGAATCAGGTAATTTAGATAAGATTTCACCAAATAAATGTGATAAATGTGGTTTTGAAGTAGATGAAAATCATAAATTTTGTCCAGAATGTGGGAATAAGATGACTAATTAGAGGTAATTAAAAATGAGTGATAATATTTCTGTGAGTAATGATCTAAATGATAAATATCCTAATTTAGATATTAATGCAAAAATGAGTTATGATAAGTTAATACAATTAGCTTATGATGTTGAAGATAAGTTTAATGAAATGAAAGAAAAAAATAAATTTGAAGATTTGGAATTTTTATTAAAAGCACTTAATAAACTTGATTATGAATTCGTAACACATTTACCAGAAGACTTAAGACAAGAAAAAGAAAACAAAGATCTTTTCGAAACGAGAAAAAATTTACTTTCAAAATATAATATTCATCGTCTTAAGCATTGGAATACATACAAAATTGCTAAGGCAGTTGATGAATTATCAGCAATTCCTTATGTAATGGAGTTCACAAATTTTAAAGAATATTTTGTGAATGATGAGTATGATGATGGTGTTGAGGTATTGTGTGAAAATTGTGGAAGTAATAATTTTTTAATTGTTGATGGTATTCCAACTTGTAATAGTTGTGGAACTAAAAATCCTAATTTGGATAAAGGAAAAATCAGTCAGACTGAAAAGTTAAAAGAACAAGAAATAAAAAGACTCACGACAGAAGAACCAATGAGACTGGTGGATGATAAAGGTCTAATAGTGGGTTATCGATATCCTGACCCAAGAACAGGTATTTTGACTGATGATGAAATACTTAAATATGCACCAAAATCTGAATCAGCCAAAAAAATAAGGGTTGAAAGAAAAGGAGGATGGTTAGGTTATTTCAAACGTTACGGGATAGTATGGGCAATTATCATATTTTTGATATTTTACATTTTATCGGTATTTAAGAATGATCAGTTAATTATTTGTATGATAATTTTGTTTTTTTCAACATTCTTTTTCTTTGTAATTACTGTTGCATTTTGGTTTGAAGAATAAATTATGATTTGGTGTTAAATATGATAAAAAATAATAAAAAGAATAATATAAACTTAATATGTTTATTACTATTTAGTACATATAGTATAATCGTAATACTCATTTTTAAAGATATTTTATTTAATAAAGAGACTTTAATATCTTGGTTAGGATATTTATTCACCGTTATTACATTCATAATAACAATAACTATTAATAATGAGTTATTTAATGAGAATACTAAGTCTGTCTTTAATAGCTTACCCTTATCAATAACTATTATATCTTATCTAATACTACAAATAATCGTGAGTTTAATAATTATACCTTTTGTCAATAGTAATTTTGAGGTGATAATATCTATTGAAGTAATTATCTTAGCACTTTTCTTAATAATCACAATATTACTATTAAAAAGCAGAGAGTATATTGAAAATATTGATGAGAAGAATGAGAATCAAATTTCATTTATTAAGAGCTTGAAGAAAGAAATAGCTATTTTAAATATTAAATTTGCTGATAATAAACAGGGCAGTGATGAAATTATTGATAATAATGATTTTCATAGTATTAAAAGTGAACTTGAAGAATTAAAAGATTTGGTTAGATATAGTAATCCTATGAGCAATGATAAAACAAGACAAATTGAAGAAAATATACTTAAAAATTTAAGTGAATTGAAGATTGAATTAAAAAACCATCAGTATCAACAAGCAATCAATCTGATAAAATTGATTAAAAAGGATATTATTGAAAGAGATATTATTTTGTAGTTAATGATTCAATAATATTTTAAATTAAACATTTAATTTGTGATATTAGTATTTCTCCAAACTTTTGTAACATTTTATTTAAAAATTTTTATTAAAAATTATTCAAATTTTAATTTAAAGAGATATTAAACTTTTTTAAAAATTTAATGATAATATATTAATTGTACTATAAGTTAAGAGAAATACTATAGAATCCAAAATAGAAAAAAATTAGAATGGTGATTGGAGATGATCAAATTTGAGTTCTGCCGATGAAATAAAAAATTCTTTTTGGAATTGCTATTACACGGGGTTTACAGTAATATTCGTGATTTTAATTATCGTATTGCCTTTAATTAATTATTTTGTTTTTGGGTTTGGTTGGGAGTGGCTAAATTCGATAGCTCTTTTTACAAGTTTGATAAGTATTATAGGGATCTTTTATAGTAATTATAAAAATGATATTAGGCTGAACCATCAAATTAAGTTAAATACTCATAATTTGATAATTAATTTTAATTATGATGAAATGAAAAAAAGCATATTTCAGCTTAAAAATTTTCTTAAAGAAACTATAAAATCTTACCAGAATTTTAAAAAAAATGAAAAACTGAGTCCTTCGGATATAGATATTGAAAATTATATGGTATATTATATTAAACCTATGAATCATCTCTTCTATAAACTAAAATTTTGTGAGGATAAAATTAAAGATATTGAAAATCGATGGTATGAATATTATTTTGAAATGAATAATGATCCAGATATTGATGAGTCTGGACATCCAATAACTCCTAAAATTGAAATTCTATATATTTCAGAACCTTTTAGAGAATTGGTAGAAAGTTTAGAAAATATTGAGAAAGAAACCTTTATTGATACTCTTCCAATTTATGTGCAAGAAACTGTGATAAAAAGTTTAATAGATTTCATAAATGATGTCCAAATACAGTATCTAAAAACTTCTGATGATATTTATTTAGCTAATGAGATAATTAATAAAATTAATAAGATTATTTCTAATTTAAATTTGTCTAAGATTAGTGAAATCATAGATAATGAATTAAGTAATTTTAAATGGGACTTTAAATAAGATTATATTTTGAATTCATTAATATCTTTGGAATATTGAAACAAGTTTAAAGAAAGAGAATTAGGATAATTAACATGAATAAGGTGGATTTATGGATAAAGATGATATAAGAACATTGTTAGATCAGATATTCACAGATGAGGAAGTTATTGGGATATTGAATGAATCAATAGAGGATGTTGTTGAATCAGAATCAGTTAAAAGTAAATATAATCACGATCATTATTATAATCCCCATGTAAACCAGATGACAAGAATAAACCTAAGAAGTTCATTGAATTATATATTTCTTAAAAACATTTATAACATTTTCAGGCACTGTAAAAAGAGAGGCTGTGAAAAATTGAGGCTGTGAAAAATTCAACTGATAAGTTACTATTATGTGACTTTCATCTTTAAATATTTTAATAAAAATCATGATTAAGTGGGGCTGTGAAAAATCAAACTGATGTTGCATCTGAGCATCAAATTATCGCATAATATTTGGGATATCATAACATGAAATTTGATAATAATAAAACACAAAATTTATAAAATATAAGAGATTAATTTAATTTCATGAAAAATAGAAACCAATCTCTTAGTACAGAATTAGGTGATCCAGCATATAAAGCTTGTGGGTGCGACAGGATAGGGTCTCTATTCTTCATTAATTAATTCAGTAAAATATTGTTAAATATTTTAATCCCAGTTGTGTGGGATTTTCTCCCCAGAAACTCTTAAACAAGTGATTGGTTA
>JAITOM010000110.1 GCA_031289975.1 Methanobrevibacter sp.
TTAACCAATCACTTATTTAAGAGTTTCTGGGGAGAAAATCCCACACAACTGGGATTAAAATATTTAACAATATTTCACTGAATTAATTAATGAAGAATAGAGACCCTATCCTGTCGCACAAAAACATTTATATAATATGTTTTTAAAAAATAGCTATAATATTTAAATAAAGTTTAAGTTAATTTATTATAAATAAAGTTAATTTATTATAAATAATTTTAATTTAATAATATAAAGTATTAAATAAAATTTTAATAATATAAAATAATCAATGAATATAATAATCTATATTTAATAAAATAATAATTTAATTATAATTATTATAAATAAAATTTAATTTTACTATATGCTTATTATATATTAAACTAAATTAATTAATAAAAAAAATATTAATATCCATTTAATTTTATAAAGTTATTATTTGGAAGATATTAAAACTTATTTGGAAGATATTAAAACTTATTTGGAGGATATTAAAATGGTACGTGCATATACGAGAAGAGAGTATATAAGGAAAATTCCAGCTTCAAGAATTGTTCAATATGATATGGGTAATTTGTCATATAAATTTCCAGTCAGTATTAGTTTAATTGTTAAAAAACCAGTTCAAATTAGACATAATGCTTTAGAAGCAGCAAGGATAGCTTCTAATAGATATATACAAAGAAGAACTGGGAGATTAGGCTATCACTTGAAAATAAGAGTTTATCCTCATCAAATTGTAAGAGAAAATCCTATGGCTACTGGTGCAGGAGCAGATAGGGTGCAAAGTGGTATGAGAAATGCTTTTGGTAAAACTGTTAGTTCTGAAGCTTTTCTTGCAAAGAATCAAAGAGTCATATCTATTTATACAAATGCAAAGAATTTTGAAGATGGGAAAGAAGCATTAAGAAGAGCTTCTATGAAGTTACCAGGTCAATGTAGAATAGTAGTTGATGATGGTGCAGATTTAATTAATTAATCTTCATTCATATCAATTAATCTTCATTCATATATTAATTAATATATCATAAAATCAATAATCACCATTAGTACAATTAATATACATTTTAAACTAAGATTGTTATTAATAATTATTTTTTTATTAAAAATAAACAATTTATTTATTAAAAATAAGAATAATATTTTTTATTTTTTTTAAAAATTAATAATTAATATTTAAAATTAATATTTAAAATTAATAATTAATATTTAAAATTATAATTAATAATTAGTTTTTTTATTTAATAATTAGCTTTTTATTAAAATTAATATTTTTTTAAGAATACAAGTGATAATACACTTTTTTGAGTTTAAAAAATAAATTTATAAACTAAAAAAATATTTTAATTACAAATAAAAAACTTTTAAAAAGGTTAAAATTATGTATGTTAAAAAATTTGAAGAAATAAGTAAAGAAGATGTGGATATTGCTGGGGGGAAAGGAGCTAACTTAGGTGAATTAACTCAAGCAGGAATTCCTGTTCCACCAGGTTTTGTAATCACTTCAGAAACTTATAAAAAGTTCATGGATGAAACTGGAATTTTTGATAAGGTTATGGATTTATTAAAACCAGTAGATGTTAACAATAATAACGAACTTCAAGAAGTAGCAAAGAAAATTAAATCATTAATAACAGCAACTGAAATTCCAAATTATATTCAAACTGTTATTATAGAATCTTACAATGCTTTAGGTGAAAAAACTGGAGTAGAAGAGAGTGATGTGGCGATTAGATCTTCTGCAACTGCTGAGGATTTACCTGAAGCATCATTTGCAGGTCAACAAGATACTTTTCTCCATATTCACGGAATTGATTATGTTTTAAAATATGTTAGAAAATGTTGGGCTTCTTTATTTGAAGCAAGAGCTATTTTTTATCGTGAAGAAAATAATTTTGAACATTCAAAAGTGTATATTGCTGTTGTTGTTCAACAAATGGTTCCATCTGAGAAAGCAGGTGTAATGTTCACTGTTAATCCATCAACAGGTGAAGATGTAGCTTTAATCGAAGGTTCTTGGGGTCTTGGAGAAGCAGTTGTTTCTGGTACTGTTACACCAGACACATATTATGTTGATAAGAAAACAAATGAAATCTTAAATTTTAGTGTTGCCGATAAAAAGAAAATGTTTGTTAAAAAACCTAATGGTAGTACTATTGAAGATAATGTTCCTGATGAACTGAGAAATAAAAGAGTTTTATCTGTTGAAGAGTTAATTAAATTAAATGAAATGGGTAAGAGAATTCAAGCTCATTATCAATCTCCTCAAGATACTGAATGGGCATTCTATAAAGGCAACTTGTTTTTATTACAATCAAGACCTATTACTACTTTAGGTGGCTTGTCAGCACCTGAAGGTTCTGATATTGTGGGTGAAAGAGAAGTTTTAATTAAAGGATTAGGTGCAAGTCCTGGATTAGGTTCTGGTGAAGTTAAAATAATCACTAAAATTCAAGAGTTAGATAAAGTTAAAGATGGAGATATTTTAGTCACTGCAATGACAACCCCTGATATGGTTCCAGCAATGAAACGTGCGGATGGAATTGTTACTGATGAAGGTGGAATTACTTCACATGCAGCTATTATATCAAGAGAGCTTGGAATTTCTTGTGTGGTAGGTACAGGAAAAGCAACTTCTACTTTAAAAGAAAATAATGTGGTTACTGTTGATGGTAAAAAAGGTTTTGTATATGAAGGTGAAGTTAAAGCTCCTGCAGGAAGTCAAGATACTGGTCATGCAGTGGTTCAAAACATATCTGCTCCAATTTTAACTGTCACTGATGTTAAAGTCAATGTAAGCATGGCTGAAGCAGCAGCTAAAGCAGCAGCAACAGATGCTGATGGTGTAGGTCTTCTTAGAACAGAACACATGATATTAGCTACTGGGGTTCACCCTAAAAAGTTTATATTAGAAGGTAGAGAAAATGAACTTGTAGATACCTTAGTTGAAAGTATTTTAAAAGTGGTAGATGTTTTCTATCCAAAAACTGTATGGTATAGAACTTTAGATGCTCCAACTGATGAATTTCAAACTTTAGAAGGTGGAGAAAATGAACCACATGAACACAATCCAATGCTTGGTTGGAGAGGAATTAGAAGAGAGTTAGATGAACCAGAAATCCTTGCAGCTGAATTTAAAGCTATTAAAAAGTTGCTTGCTAAGGGATACACTAATATTGGTGTGATGATACCTCTTGTACAACATCCCTCTGAACTTAAAAAAGCAAAAGAAATTGCTGAAAGTGTAGGGCTTAGACCACATATAGATGTGGAATTTGGTATAATGGTTGAAACACCAGGAGCAGCATTAATCATTGAAGAATTTATAGATGTTGGTCTTGATTTTATAAGCTTTGGTACTAATGATTTAACTCAATACACTCTTGCAGTTGATAGAAACAATGAGCTTGTTTCTAAACATTACAGTGAAGAACATCCAGCTATTTTAAAACTTATTAAATATGTAATTGAAAAATGTAATGAAGCTGGTGTAACAACAAGTGTTTGTGGTCAAGCTGGCAGTATACCTAAAATTGTTGAAAAACTTGTTGAATTTGGAATTTCAAGTGTATCTTCAAATACTGATGCAGTTGCAGATGTAAGACGTACTGTTGCTAAGGCAGAGCAAAAATTACTCTTAAATTATGTAAGAAATACCAGTAAAAGAGAGTAGAAATACTATTAAAAGAAGAAATTAGATATTTAATATATTTAATCTTTATTTTTTTAAATTTAAACTATAATTTTTTATGGTTTTTTTTATTTGTGATAATATTAGTTTAACATTAAAAGTTTGATAGAAATATTATTACTTTTTTTATTTATTTTTTATATATAGTGATTTTGATAAAGTTCTTAATAAATAACTTTTTTAAAAATAAATATTATTAAAAGATAAGATATTATAGAGATGTAAAAAATGTTAGTAATTAATCATTATTTTTAAATATCTTATTTTTAAAAATTTCAAATTAATATAAAGTAAATTTTTTAAATAATAATTTTTATTTTTTTATTTTTAAAAATAAGAATTATAATTTTTTTAATTAAAAATTTAAGATTTATTATATATTTTAAAAAATCTCATTACTTACAAACATTATTTCATACACTATAATTTAATAAAAAAATTATCATCCAAAATTTAAGAACTTTTCCAAAATGAATATAATTAATTTTTTATTCTATTTATTTTATTTACTTTATTTTAAAATCATATAAAGTTTTTTTTATATTCTAAGACTTTTTCATAAGGATTATTTGAGTTCATTAAATCTGACATTATTGCTACACCGCTTACTCCGGTTTTTAAGGCTATATCAATTGTTTTTAGATTTATTCCGCCAATAGCATAAATAGGAATCTCTACTTGGGTTTTAATTTCTTTTAAAAATTTTAAACCTTTTGGAGACAAATTTTTTTTGGATTGAGTTTTAAAAATGTGTCCTACTAAGATGTAATCTCCATTATTTTCTTCTACAAATTTAGCTTCCTCAAGTGAATGAGTAGAAACACCAATACTTTTAAATCCATCTAAATTATCCTTATTTCCAATAAATTTCTTAAACGGTAAGTGAATGCTTTTAATATTTAAAGATTTTCCAACATTTATATTATCATGAATAGCTATCTCAACATTGTATTTATTTG
>JAITOM010000139.1 GCA_031289975.1 Methanobrevibacter sp.
AATGTTTTTAAGTAATAAATTTTTAAAAATGAAGAATAATTATTAAATTTTTAATTAAAAAAATTATAATTCTTATTTTTAAAAATAATAAAATAAAAATTGTTATTTAAGAAATTAATCTAATATTAATTTGAAATTTTTAAAATTAAGATATTTAAAATAAATGATTAATTACAAACATTTTTTACATCACTATAACATCAAATAATTTTTGAAAATCATGATATTTTAATAAAAATTAAAAAATATTAATTTAAAATCGTTTATATTAATTAAAATATAGTTAAATTATTTAAAATTCATAATTATAAATTTTTATAAAGTAATATTGAAAATTAAATAGTTTAATAAAAAAATTTTTCATCCAAAATTTAAGAACTTTTCTAAAATGACTAATATAATATTTAATTTTAATTTAGATTGTTTTACCTAATTTATAACATACATAATATTTATAAACTTTATTAATAATCTTTAAATTCATTTATATTAAAATTCAATGATTTTTATAAATATAATTTAGAAAATGTTATAAAAGTTTAGTAAAACACTATAATTACTTATTAAATTTTAACAACAGACTGTGTGGATTTACTTAGTTTTTAGAAAATTCCAAAACAGTTGCCATAGTTTATCCTAAAAAAATTAGAAAACTAATCCTCAGGGAGTCATCATATTAATTCTTGATAATTATTCATCATAAGGTTAATATAGTGAAAGAGATTACTCTTGAATTAAATATTGAATTATTATATTTGCTTACATTTTTCCCATAATTACAACCAGAAAACAATTGTGGCATGATATAAAAAGAGATTTATCTGAGTACAAAGTTGATTGCATTTTAGATTTGAAAAGATTGAATGTTGAAGAATATGAAGCTATTTTTAAAGATAAATTTAGTGATTGATACTCGCCCTGTCTAAAGACAGGGGATTCTTGTTGATTAGAACTCATATTGTGGAGCTCCTTCTCTCAAAGCTTTTAACCCATTACCCAGGGGCGATTAAAACAATTATAAACCTCTATTTAATATATTAATAGCAGCATTAATGTCACGGTCATGTTGAGTATTACAAATAGGACATTTGGGGTTTCTGTTGTTTAAGTCTTTTGTTTTTAAGACTTTACGACCACAAATACTGCAACATTGACTGGAAGGGAATTTTCTTTCTACTTTAATGAAATGCTTACCATTCTTTTTAGCTTTGTATGCTAAGAAATTAAAGAATTTACCAGCGCTACTATTCTGAATAGATTTTCTTAATCGTTTAAAATTAAATTTCTTGTTATTATCATTAACAATTAATTCTTTTAAGTCCAAATCTTCGACACAAACAAGATCATAATAATAGAGTTAATAGGTTAATGTTTATTATTATTAATCTTGTAAAATTTGGTTTAAACATTTTAAAATAAAAGATTTAGAAAATTTTAATAAAAAAATTTAGGTAAAAACCATTACTCAGCTTAAGTTATTATTCAATTTAAAAAACAAAGATTTAGAACTAAAATTCAATATCTAAAATTTCAGTTATATGGTTGATAACATGTTTTGCTTTACTTTTTAGTTCATTAGACATGTGTTCTTCTTGTTCCAATGTTAAAACACTTATATCTGCTTCTTTCAATGCTAATACATCATTAGGTCCATTACCAACCATCATCACCTTATAATCTTCTCTTTTCAGCTGTCTAACAATGTTTTGTTTCATTTTTGTATTTGCGGTTGTAAAAATGCTCTCATAAGGGATCTTTATTATTTTTCCAATTTCATATAATGATTCAGACCTATCTCCTGAAGCTATAAATGATTGGATACCTCGTTTTTTCAATGTTTCTATTACAAATGAAACATTAGGAAATATTTTGCCTCCAGCTGCAATTACATGAGTTATTTTATTTTTCAATTCATCAAATATAAATGCTGATCCACTACAAACTTCTATAGGCTCATTTTTACTATTTAAATCTTGAGCAACTTCTTGAAATTCTTTTAATAATGTATTATCTTCTTTTAAACATTTCATAATTTCTGGTTCTGTAATTTTTGATATAGAATAGCTAATATCTACATTAACATCATATCTCTTTAAAAAGTCGTAAAATTTCATATTTCCATCAGCATTCATTAAACAACTTTTTGTATCAGTTTGTATTACAACAAGTGCTAAATTTGCTGATGTATCTATAGTTTCTAATGTGCTTTTTTCATTTTCGATTTTACCAGTGTTAAGATTTTTCACTGATCGACATCTTTTAATTAATGTTCCAGCAACATCAAAAACAACAGCTTTTTTCATTTTATCTTGCCCACTCATAATCATATTTCTATTATAGTTTAGAACCAATTTTTTACACTTTAAAACTTTAGTTTTAACTTAGAAAAATTTTTTATTCATAGTCATTTTGGAAGGGTTCTTAAATTTTGGATGATAATTTTTTTATTAAATTATTTAATTTCAAATATTACTTTATAAAAATCTATAATTTTAAATTTTAAATAATATAAATTTATTTTAATTAATATAACTAATTTTAAATAAATATATTTTAAATAAATATATTTTAATAATATTTATTTTTAAAAAAATTATTTATTAAGAACTTTATCAAAACTACTATAATTTATAATTAAATAGTTTATTTTATTTTATTTGTTGTTTAAAAATAATAATTTTAATTTTAAAAA
>JAITOM010000162.1 GCA_031289975.1 Methanobrevibacter sp.
ATAAATTTTTTAAAAGAAAATTTTGAACTTTATTTCTATGAATACACTCAAACTGAAAGTTTAGCAAGAGAATTCATACAGGAATTCATTATTTAATAACTTTATTAAAACCACTATAATACAAAATTTTAAATATTACTTCAAATATAATTATCATGAATATTTGGTGAGGAACAATAAATGAGAATATATTTAGATATTTGTTGTTATAATAGACCATTTGATGATAAAAGTCAGATTAGTATACAATTAGAAAGTAATGCAAAGTTGTTTATTCAAAAAGAAATTGCAAATGATGTTTATGATTTAGCATGGTCATTCATAATTGATCATGAAAACAAGTTCAATCCAAATGAAGAAAAGAGAAAAAATATTCAAGAATGGAAAAATAAAGCGAATATTTATTGTGAACCATCCCCAAAAATTCTAAACCTATCAAATGAATTAAAAAATCAAGGAATACACGAGAATGATGCAATACATATTGCATGTGCAATATTCACTAATTGTGATTATTTTATAACAACAGATTATGATTTACTTAAAAAACAAATAAAAGATATAAAAATTATAAATCCTATTGATTTTATTTATGAAATTGAGGGAATAACATGAAAACTGAAGAAGTACTAAGAGTAGAAGCAATGGATATTTTAGTAAAAAAATTAGGTTTAGTTGATGCCGAAAGATTCATTGATATTATAAAAAAAGATAATTTCAATTATACCAATTGGAGAAAAAAATATTTATGGAAAGACAAAACATTGAATCAAATCTATGAAGAAGCAGAAGAAACTTACAATGAAATGAAAGATTAAATAAGACACTTATCAAATTTTTGCTTCAGATACATCAATTTGAATCTGTGAAAATTCAACTGATGGAAGATATAATACTTTATTTGATATTTATACTACTTCATTTTTTAAGGAAGTTTAAAGAGCTTTATAAGATTAATGCATTGCTAAAAAAAGATTTTTGCTTATACCATACATTGGAGTGAAAAGTTAAGAATAATTTATCAGTTGGATTTTTACATCCCCGGAGTTTGCCAAATTATTTATCAATATTTTAAATATTCAAGAAATGATTAGTAGCATGTTTAATATCTATTATCAGATATACGGGTGGATTTCTTTTCATTTCGAGGCAAATCTTTAAAATTAACAGCAATTATCTTTGGAGTGAAACCTATTTTACTTTTGAACTTATTTACTACATTCCTTTCAAGTTTTTTAATGTCTTCTTTATTTTTAAGTTCAGTTTCAAAAAATAGAGTTAATATGTTTCTCTCAAAAATGTTACTGTTAAAGGATATAATGAAAAAAAAATTTTAGAAAAAAAAATTTTATTCTATTTTCTGATTGTTTTACAGTTAATATTTATATTATGACCGATTCTTGAGATTTTTTCATTTATGGAGTATCCTTACCAGTAGTTGAATATTTGACAAAAACAAGATATGACAAAAACAAGATATTGGTACTTTCATTATTTTGATAAGCATAAATGGAATCATATATCTTTTGAACTTGATTTTTGTTTAACCGTAATGAAATTAATATCAAAAGCCTAATAAAAATTTAAAAATAATACTAACACAAGAGGCTAAAATAACACCAAGAACACCAAATGTGATTTTATTATTCCAGCTTAAATCATTCTTTAAAATCCTTATATCATGATTGATATCTATTAACTTATTATTAATATGTGTTAAATCGTTATTAATATGTGTTAAATCGTTATTTTTAATAGTGTCAAGTTCTTCTTTAATATCATCATTACTTTTTTTCAGTTCTTCAATTAACTTTTTTAATTCTTTTAACTCTTCACTCATTTTTCATGATCCTTTTATTATTTTATATGTTAATACTTTTATCCAATAACATAGGATACTTGGGATATAATTAGGAAGAAATATATTATAAAGTTTTAAGAGGAGATTTAGCACCACATGCTGAACATTTAAGTATGAATATTCTTCCTTCCCTTATAATTTGTGTATCTGGTCTATTACATTCTTGACAGTAGATAAATTTTTGAATGTATTCATCAACTTTTTCATTTATTAAATAATAATTAAATTTACCTTGTAAAATAGCTCTACTACCTTCTATATTACCTGCAGTACCTAATTCTCTTAACAAAAATTTTAAAACATGTTGAGAATCTCTATTTAATTTTTCAGATATTTCTTTAAAGTTTTTAATGAAAGTTCTATTTCCTTGTATATCTGAATATACTTTTGGAACATTAAATCTTTTTGTTTCAAAAATTTCTGGGGGTAATTGGTCAATTGCTCTTGTTAATAAATCTTCATATTTTTCCATCTTATCTTCACCTAATTTGATTGTTGATTGAATATTAATAATTATTAATTTTTGATAAAATTATTTTTTTTATTTGATAAAATTATATTGGTTTTGATAAAGTTCTTAATAAATAACGTTTTTAAAAATAAATATTATTAAAAAATATTAATTTTTATTATTTAAAATTATTTATATTAATTAAAATACATTTATATTAATTAAAATACATTTATATTAATTAAAATACATTTATATTAATTAAAATACATTTATATTAATTAAAATACATTTATATTAATTAAAATTTAAAATTATGGATTTTTATAAATTAATATTTGAAATTAAATAATTTAATAAAAAATTATTATTTTAAAATTTAAGAACTTTTCCATAATGACAATATTAATAAAATTATTA
>JAITOM010000163.1 GCA_031289975.1 Methanobrevibacter sp.
ATAAATTTTTTAAAAGAAAATTTTGAACTTTATTTCTATGAATACACTCAAACTGAAAGTTTAGCAAGAGAATTCATACAGGAATTCATTATTTAATAACTTTATTAAAACCACTATAAGTTATATAATAGATTTTATTAATCTATAATTAAATAGTTTATTTTATTTATTTTTTAAAAATAATAATTTTAATTTTAAAAAAATTGATTTTAAAAGATTAGAAGTGATAATTTTTGCAAAAATTTAAGTTTCATACTATAATAACTTTATTGAATCCAATATGGATAAAAAAAACAATTTTATTATTTTATATAAATTATCAAATATGTTTTTTGAGTTCATGGGGATGTTTTAAAACATAGATGCCTTGCATTAAGACTAATTTATGAGAATTTTCAATGTCTACCTCTCTCATGTATATTGTAACAGTTTTTCCTTCAGATATTGCACCGTATGGACATGAATTTTTGCATTTACCACAGCCAATACATTTCATGAGATTAATCTCGGTTTTAGGTATAATAGCTTCTTCTGGACATTTTTTTGCTGCTTCACATTCTTTACAATCTGCACAACTTCCAAGCTCTAATTTTGAAGGTAAAACTGTGTGAACATCGCCTAATTCCATATCCACTGGAACTATTAAAGTTTGAACTCCACCTTTTCCTGCTTGAGCAACACAATTAGTAACCAATGTGTCAGAAATACCATTTACAATTTTAGCAACTGAATTAGCTGTTGCTGGGGAGACAATTAAAAGATCATACTTTCCAAGAGAAAATCTTCCAGATATAGGATAACTAAATCTTTGATCACTATCAATAGCTAATTCTTTATAATAACCACCTGTAATTCCAGCTACCTTTTCATATAATCCATACATCTTTAAAACTTCTTCACTTGATTGAGAAAGAAATACTGTAATTTCGTGTTCTTCTGCTAATTCAACTAATAGATCTACAGATTCTTTTAAAAGGTGACCAGCACCAGTTATTGCCCAACCAACACGCATTATAATCAACAACGATTTATTTATAAGTATTATTTATAAATTAATATAATCATATGCTTCATCCAAGCTAAATGCATAATGTAATTTAGTGTAATTATCCATAAATTCACTAACATCTTCTCTAACATTTTTCTTATCAATAGCTATCTTTTTGAAAAATTCAGCGATTTCACTCATTTCTGATTCTTTCATGCCTCTTCTTGTAACTTCTTGAGTTCCTAATCTAATACCTGAAGGATCATTACTATTATTTACATTATCGTAAGGTATAAGATTTTTATTTAAAATAATATTATTATTTTCAAATTCTTTAGCTAAAATAGAAGTTTTTCCTACTTTAGACATGTCTAAAACAATTTGATGAGACTCAGTAAATCCTAAATCTTCACATAAAACATCAAACCCTAATTCATGAAGAGCCATTCCAAGAGCTTTGGCATTTTTAATTATTTGTTTAGCATAATCTTGACCAAACTCAAGCATTTCAGCAGTAGCTATTCCAAGTCCTGCCACATGATGAAGATGATGATTACTAACAACACCTGGAAATACGGCGTCATCAATTTTTTTGCGATGTTCAGCTTTAGAAAGGATTATTCCGCCTTGGGGTCCTGGAAATGTTTTATGTGTACTTCCAGCTATTAAATCTACACCCTCTTTTAATGGATCTTGAAACTCTCCTCCAGCTATTAATCCTAAAACATGAGCAGCATCATACATTAAAATTGCTTCAACTTCATCTGCTGCTTCTTTTGCTTCTTCAATAGGATGAGGGAAAAGGAATAAACTTCCGCCTAATAAGATTATTTTAGGTTTTTCCTCTAAAACCTGTTTTTTAAGAGCATGACCATCAATATTCATAGTTTCAGGGTTAAAATGATGAGAAACAAGTTTTAATCCTCTAATTCCTGCAGCACCAACTTTTGAATGACTAATATGACCTCCAACAGGAATGTCTAAAGCTATTATTTTATCTTTAGGATCTGAAAATGCAAAAAATCCTGCTAAATTAGCAACAATACCAGAAGTAGGCTGTACATTAACATGTTCTGCATTATAAAGTTTTTTTGAAAGTTCAATTGTCTTTTCTTCTATTATATCAATGTATTTACAACCTTCATAAAGTCTTTTTCCAACTAATCCTTCTGCATATCTATGAGATAAATCTGAAACCAATGCCTCTTTAACTTGAGAACTTGTGATATTTTCACTTGCAATAAGATTTATACTATCTTTCATCCATTGATTGTGGTCTTTCATAGCATTTTGAATGTAATTTACTGAATTTTGAAACATGAAATTTACACCTTAATAAAATTTACACCTAAATATTAATCTGGTTAATAAAGTCAATATTTAAAAATTTTCATTAATAAATCGAACTATATTCATTTTGAAAAAGTTCTTAAATTTTGAATAATAAATTTTTTTATTAAATTATTTAATTTCAAATATCACTTTATAAAAATTTATAATTTTAAATTTTAAATAATATAAATATATATTA
>JAITOM010000180.1 GCA_031289975.1 Methanobrevibacter sp.
AATTCTCGTACAGCTACTGATGAAATACGAACTAAATTCCCTCAAATAGGGGAAATGTCCTATTAAAGTCCGATTAACAGAGGCTAAATATTATTCCTAAAATGGAGGTGAACTATATGAATCCTGTAGTGACTGAAGTACAAAGTTGCCCTTTAGCTAATAATCATCACTTATTTGATTAAAAAAATTATTCCTAAAATAGATGGGAATTAAAATAATGAACCCATCAATTTATTTAATTTAAAATTCAATTAAAAAATAAGAGGTCAAAAACTATGAAATTGAAAATATTAAGCTTAGTCCTAATAGCTATTGTAGCTATTAGTAGTATAGGTGCAGTATCAGCTAAAGATGAATTAAAAGTTGATGGTGATTGGAGATTAGTTGATCAATATAAATTAACTGATCAAAGCACTGGTGAGCTAATATATAGTGGTGAAGTAGCTGCTGGTGATGCACATACTGCAGATATTTCTGAAAACCATAAATTCCATCAATTACTCTTAACATTAACTTATCGTGGTCATCCACATCCTGACTATCACTCATTATTAATTAATATTTGGGATGGTTCCAAGATTACTGCGTATGCCCAATTATCATATAATTGGCATTGTTATTACAATAGCAAGTTAGAATATACAGTAGGCAATATTAAAGGATCAACTGCAACTTCAGCTACAATTTAATAAGATCAAATCCGAGGTTAAAATCATGAAAAGTAAAATCATAGGACTATTGATAATAATATTATTCATATGTTCAGCAATACCAGCCGCATCGGCTGAAGAAAAACAAGCAGGAGCAGCAACTGATTTATTAGCCACTAAAACCCCTACTGAAATATTTGATTTAGTAGGTAATGGTAGTGCAACCCCTGAAATTCCTGGTTATGATTATATGACTAATGTACTTGGCACGAATATTTCAATGGCTGAATATATACATATATTAGATGTTATACAGAATCAATCCCTTCAAACCGAAGGAGCTGATTTCTATATGGCTTACATATCTAAACCTGATGAAGTGTTTGTCAATCCATATATCAATGATACTCCAAAAAACTTAATAAATAAAATCCCATATTATAAGAGCACTGTTAATAGTTGGGATAGGATTATAACCAATTATGGTAAAATGGATTATCATGATCGTATATGGTATCTAAACACTATTGGTCTTGATAGTGATAGTGTAGCTAATCTTTATAAAACCAGTGATATTAACACTATTATTTATATGCTTAATCAATCATCCAGTACACTTGATGAATTAAATTCTGTTGATTTTGATAAAAGTTCTGCTTATTGGATTGGTCATATTGGTGAAGCTAAATCTAAAGGTAATCAAATAAGTTCTATTATGGAGAAATTCAATAATAAATCTGTGTTCGCATATAATGAGTATACTTATAATTATATTGATCGTAATTCCACATTTAATATAGATGATAATGTAATATTCACTTCATATACAAAGTTATCTGAATCAATAGATAAATTAAACACTGTACATAACAGAGTAGTATCTACAAGATCTAACTTAAATATAGCTGGAGGAGTATTAGTTTCGGCTGGTATTATACTCATAATGGAGAGTTTGGCGGGACCTGTCGTTCTTGCAATCAGGTTGATTATAGGAATTGTATTAGTCGCTGTAGGTGCAATTTTACTTAGTTTAGCAGGATGTTTAACACCAGTTAATAATGTGTTAGTGAATAAGATAGATCTTCTAACATCTTATAGAGATGCATTACCTCATTAATTCCTAAAATGGACGGGAATTAAAATAATGAACCCATCAATACATTTTAAAATTTCAATCAAAAATAAAGGAGAAAATAAAACTATGAAAATAAAAATATTAAGTTTAGTCCTAATAGCTATTTTAGCTGTTAGTAGTGTTAGTTCTATTTCTGCAATCGATGTAGGTACCGGTATTTTTTATGCTGATGGTGATTCATCAACACTAAATGGTCGTTTTATTGATATTAAAGCATATGATGTTAATAATACATTAATAGCTACTCATTATAATCAAGGTAAATGGAATAATAGTGGAAAAAATCTTTGTGTTTTACCTGATTCCACATCTTATATTATTGTTGATGTAGCTGTTTGGAAGGTTAATAGTGCTCTTAAAGACGGTCATTGGAATCATGTTTTTTCCAATAAACTTAGTAGAGATGATTTAAATATTTATCTAAACGGTACTGGTTCTAAAACTAAATTCACTGGCAAACGTATTATAACTCAAGGTACTATGTATGGTTCATCTGCGAAAATTGAATCATTTACAACATCCAGTCCTAAGATTCATATTGCTGATGTATCTTAGAGGTTTATTATATGGGGGTTTTTAGAAGAAAACCTCAAATTTTGGATTATTTAAATTATGAGTAGAATAAAATTATATTAAAATATAGGTGATAATTAAAATATAGGTGATATATATGAAAATAAAAATTTATAGTTTAATTATAATAGCTATTTTAGCTATTAGCAGTGTACCAGCGGTTAGCGCTCAAAGTATTCAATTTGGTCCGAATAGTGATGGTAGAACTATGTATTATAGTATTACTGATGTTACGGCTGGACAAACATTATATTCTGAATCAAATATAGGTAGTACAGAAACTAGTACCTATCAAATACCTAATTCAGCAAAATTACATGAATTATTAATATCAGTTCATTGGGTAGCATATGCTTTAGATAATAATGGTTGGAGCAATCAATATAGTGCTCATATAAGAATGTATGATGGTGGAGATATAATCATATTATCCCATCGATCATATTCATGGGGTAGAGCAGGTGATTATATTAAACTTTATGGTTTGTATGCAGGTACAGATACTTATTATTTAAATAGAGATGATGCAAAAACTGATAAATCTTCATTTGTTTTTGAGGAGCAAAACTTCCGAGAAGGTAATGATTATTGGTTTAATAGTGTCTGGTATCAAAAAAATCTACCACAAAATGCATAAAATTAATATAATAGTGTTGAAAAAAAAATGTTTGTAATTAATCATTTATTTTTAAAATACACTATTATTTTAAATATATTAAAAGTATGGAGGTTTATTTATTATGAAAATTAAGAAATTGAAAGCTGGGGCGTTGTTCGTTATTTTTTTGTTGACACTGACAATACCTCTTAATTGTGTTAATGCTCAAGAGCAGCAAAAGAATATGGGTACTGATGCTTTAAATGAAGTGTTAGATATGCCTGTCAACCAATCCAGATCTAACAGTGCATCAGAGGCTCCTGTTAACACATTAAGTACAATTGTTAATGAATTAAGTGTTCCTAATAGTGTTCCTGAGGAGGGGACTAATGAATCTAATGATATTATAACCACTCATATTGTTAATCTGGCTCCTGATGTAACTACTGGTGAATTACTTAAAATAAGAGATATGATGGATGATCAATGGAATACTGAGAATGGTGATTTTAAGTTAAGATTTTATGAAGCTTGGATAAATAATAGTACGGAAATTATTGCTTCTGGTAGAACTGCTCAAGAATTATATAATATTGGTAATAATGGAGGTAGTAAATATTATAAAGACATTATTGATAATATTGAACGTATTATATTAAATTATAATCATATGACTCGTGGTGAGAAAGTTGATTTTTTACAGTATAAAGATCCTCAATTAGTTGATGTTATTAGAATGTTTGATACTACTGATATTAATAAGAAAACATATTTAAGTCAATTTTTAAATAAAGAGGAGTTTCCAGATGCTTCTGATGTTGGTATTTTTGGTATTAATGATTATCAGAATAAGGTTGGGGTTTGGAAGACTAAATTTCTTAATAATATGTACACAGCCGACACTACTTATGATATTTCTAAAATCGATAACGTTGAGATAATAATAAATGGTGTTAATGCTTCAGATGAACGTAATCACTCTATAGAAGTACTGAATAGCAATTTAGGTATTCTTGAAGATGTAAGACATACAACAACTAATGCTTTAATAGGTATGGGTGTAGGTGCAGGTGTATCAGGTATATTCGCTGCTGTCTTAGCACCAAGTGCATGCACAGTTACAACAGTTGTTAGTGCAGTAGCAGGAGCAGTACCTGGAGTTAGCGCAATAACTCAACCAGCCCCTCGTCCAACTCACCCTGTGATAGTGCCAGTAGTTAAGGATGGTGTAGTAACTTCGTATGAGGTTTACTATGATGCTAAAGCTTTGGGGGGGGAGTTTAGAGTGGATTTTAGAGAGTTTAGGGTTAGTGACTATCTAGATGGTGATGCATGTCATGCCGATGCGCTGGCTTTTTGTGATAGGCAAGTTGATATTTATAACCATGATTTAGTTAAGGCTGGAAATATAGAATCTGAGGCTGGAAATACAGAATTAGCAGATAATAGTCTTAATCAGGCTAGTAAAGCAAAAATAATTATATCACGAATAATAGCTGTAATATGTTTGGTTATGTTTATTGTTTTATCTGCATTAGTAATAGCAATGACTATTTTGTTATTTAGGGTTTTAAAACCAACTATTAGTACACTTGAAGATGTTCGAGATATGTTATGGAATGTCAATCCAACTTAGTCATATAAAATAATATAAATGGATGTTTTTAAAATTTTTTAGGATTTTTTTATATATAAAAATAAAACCTAAATTATTCAGGTTGTGAAAAATCAAACTGATGAATCTATAATACTTTATTCAATGTTTATAACACTTCATTTTTAAAGCATTTTAAGAACTTTATAAGATTAATACAGTACTAAAAAAAGATTTTTACTTATACTTTACATTTGAGTAAAAAGTTAAAAATAATTTATCAGTTGGATTTTTCACAGCCTCTTATTTTTTAATAGGTAAAATTTTTCATAATTGTTGCCCAGCCTCAAATGTATTTTATTATTATAATTTTAATATGATTTTATAGTTTTAATTAAATTTTAATATTTATTTATTAAATAAGTGATATTTTAATACTTATTTATTAAATAGACAATTTTTATCATCTTGACTTTTCTTTTATATAAAATCTATGACTTTTTAAACATTAACACTTTTTGATACTCTTTTTAATATCATAAAATTTATATACTTCTTTGACTGATTTTATATTGTGGAGTTTTGTTATGAAATTAAATTCAATTATTTCAAGGTGATAATTATTTTTCAAGGATACATTAATTTTAAAAATAAAAAAATTCCTAAAGTTTTATTAGGAACAGCTCCATTTACAGCTGAAACTTATTTTGGTCATAGAGCGAGACTATATGAATTAGATTTATATGAAAGTCCTGAAAATATAGCTAAAATTATTAAAAAAGCTTTTGAACTTGGATTGAAAGGGATAAACTTAAACACTAATGAAAAATTAATCAATGGATTTGAAATAGCCATATCTCAAGGAGTAGAAATGGATGTTATTGGAATAATTGGAAAAACAAACATAGATTATAGATTTCCAAACATGGAAGAAGGAAAAAAAGCAGATTGGAGAGGTGATATTGAAATACTCTCAAAGTATAATCTTTCAGTTATTTTTATAGATGAATTTATTGTAGATAGCTATGATTGGGATTTATTAGAAGAAATACTCATGACAATAAAAGATAAAGGATATATTCCCGGTATTATAACATCTTTTCCTTTTAAAACTACAAATAAATTATTAAAATCCCCTATAATTGATTTATTTGATTTTTACATGCTTCCTGTTAACAAATTAGGATACATGATGGATATTGAATCTTTTTCAGAGGAAAATAGAGAAAATCTCTCAAATTTAGTAAATAAGTTAAATAAGAAGATAGTTATCAATAAAATTTTAGCTGCCGGTATTCAGATGCCAGAAGAAGCATTTAATTTTTTAAAAACATTAAGTTATGCTGATATGGTTACCATAGGTGTTTCATCTGAAAAAGAAGCAGAAAAAGATTTTAAACTTTTACTAAATATCTAAATAAGAAATTTTAATAACTAAACAATTTTAATAGCTATTTATTAAGATAATAGCTATTATTAACATGAATACTTTTAGATCAAGAGAATAATTTATTATGACTAAATTTTTAGATATTTATAGGTTAATACTATGCAGGATAAAAATGAAGAAAAGGCAATGATTTTAGTTAAAGAAACTAAGAAATTTTATTTAGAAGCAATATTTCTCATTGGTTTAGGATTGTTTTTTATCATAAGAAGACTTTTAATAGGAAATGTTAGTTCTAATATGCCTTATGCATTAGATCCAAATACTCAAATTTTAATGAACCAATACATTTATTTTGGTGTTGTAATCATCTTTTTATTAAGAATAGTTTATAGATATACTAAATTATACAGATTAAAAAAAGGATTTAAAAATAAAAATAATAATAAAAGACTTGAAAAGTATATGAAAAATAATGATTTAGATGATATTCAGTCTAAATTTAAAGAAGATGATTTAAAAGAAAAGAAAAAATTTTATAAGTATTTAATTAGAACCATTATTATAAATATTTTGTTAATTATATTAAAGTTTAAATATCCAACCACTTTTCAATGGGTTGATTTAATAATTCTTTTAACAATAGTTACTACAATTTATAAATATTTATTTGTTTTTCATGTTGATAAGAAGTTATTTAGTGATAATTGGGAAAATAAGAAAAAAGAGGAGTTTATCAGATTTTTAAAATAAAAAAATGGTCAAACTTGATGAATTTATTTAAAATTATTTATATTAATTAAAATAAATTTATATTAATTAAAATTTAAAAGTATAGATTTTTATAAATTAATATTTGAAATTAACTAATTTAATAAAAAAGATTATCATCTTAAAATTTAAGAACTTTTCCAAATGAGTATATATCATTAAAATAATTAAATTGTTATTATTTTTAAAATAAAATGCTTAATTTTAAATATTAATTTATAAAAATCTATAATTTTAAATAATATAAATATATTTTGATTAATGTTAGTGATTTTAAATTAATATATTTTAATAATATTTATTTTTAAAAAAGTTATTTATTAAGAGTTTTATCAAAACCACTATTAATTAAAACATAAAACTAAATATAAAAAAATAAAAAGGATTAATTCCTATTAAATTTAATTGTAAAACTTAGTTAAGGAAAGATAATACATGTCCAACGACATTATTTTAGAGATATTTATTTTAAGTATTTTAATATTTATAACTGGATTATTATCCATGGCTGAATTGGCAATAGCTGCATCAAGGAAAGTTAAATTAGAGAAAATGAAAAGAGAAGGTGTTAAACATGCTCAAACAGTTATTAATTTAATGCAAAATCCTAATGAATATTTGTCATCCATACAAATGGGAATTACTCTCATTGGAATATTAACTGGAGTAATTGGAGGTTCTACTATTTCCAAACCTCTTGAAACTATATTGGAAAATTATATTCCTTTTGGTAATATAATGGCTATTCTTTTAGTGGTTGTAATTACCACATACTTTACGATGGTAATTGGGGAACTTGTTCCAAAAAGAATAGCATTAAATAATCCCGAAAAAATAGCTATTAAAATAGCTAAATTCACAACCATATTATCTAAAATATCTACACCAATAGTAATTATTCTTAGTAAATCAACAGACTTCACATTAAAAATAATCGGTTCTAAAAAAACAGAAAGGGATTTAGCTACAGAAGACGAAATTAAATTACTTATTAAAGAAGGAATTAAGGCTGGAACCATTGAAAAAGAAGAAGAAGATATTATTAAAAGAGTTTTTCGTTTAGATGAAGAAAAAGTAGACATGTTAATGACTCCAAAAAAGGATATAATATGGATAGATTTAGAAGAAGGATACGATAAATTGAAGAAGACAATTATTGAAAGTGAAAGATCCATATTTCCAGTTGCAAGAGATGATATTGATAATGTTTTAGGTGTTGTTCAAACAAAAGATATTTTAAGTTCCTTATTATCTGAAGAGGAATTGGATATTGAATCTTATATAAAAAAACCATTAATTGTGCCTGAAAATTTATCGACGCTTTCTATTTTAAAGTTGTTAAAAGAAAACAAAGAATATGTTCATATTGCATTGGTTGTAGATGAATATGGAAATGTAGAAGGTTTAATAACTTTAAATGATATTCTTGAAGGAATTGTTGGGGATATTCCAGGTATTGATGAAACAGATGAACCAAAAATTGTTAAAAGAAAAGATGGATCTTGGCTAATTGATGGTGGTTTTGGCATTGATAACTTCAAAGATTTTTTTAAAATTGAGGAACATATGCCTCAAGAACATGAAGATGGATACACGACATTAGCAGGATTTATTTTGAGCTACTTAGAAAGACTTCCAGAATTAGGAGAAACCTTTTCATGGAATAATTTTAAATTTGAAGTTGTTGATATGGATGGGCATATTATAGATAAAGTTTTAATTAAAGAGAATGGACAACAATTATGAAATAGTCAAAAATGATTATGTAAAATTTGAATCTTCTTTTTGTATTCAAGTATTAACCTTGCAATATCATCAAACTGTTCTTCGTCACCAATAAAAACATCAATACTATTTTTAACCATTTTTAAAGCATTTTCTATATCATAATCATTTTTTAAAGTCTTATTGCACTATAAAAAGAGGATGGATTTTTACAATTTAAAAATTAAGAAAGTGAGGGAAATTCGATGGCATGTATACGATCTAAATTTTTAGGTTCAAATAATGATAAACCTGCTCTGGTTCTTCAATTCGATGGCATGTATACGATCTAAATTCCTATCCGAAAACCAAATTTCAGATTTTTGAAACCCCATGCTCTTTTTACACAACCTAATATTATTTTATAGTGTATGAAATAATGTTTGTAAGTAATAAGGTTTTTTAAATTATAGTCATTTTAGAAAAGTTCTTAAATTTTGGATGAAAATTTTTTTTATTAAAATATTTAATTTTTAATTAAAATATTTAATTTTTAATATTAATTTATAAAAATCTATAATTTTAAATTTTAAATAATTTAAATAATATAAATGATTTTAAATTAATATTTATAAAATCTATGATTTTATAAGTCAAAAAATTTCTAATTTTTGCTATTTTTTAATAATATTTATTTTTAAAAAAGTTTATTTATTAAGAACTTTATCAAAAT
>JAITOM010000123.1 GCA_031289975.1 Methanobrevibacter sp.
ATTTTTTTTTTTTATATTTTACTAAAATATTTTAATTTCTAAAATTGTTCTTTATATTTTTATTATAGTCATTTTTTAGAAAAGTTCTTAAATTTTGGATGATAATTTTTTTCACTAAAATGTTTAATTTTAAATATTAATTTATAAAAACCTATATTAATTTATAAAAATCTATAATTTTAAATTTTAAATAATATAAACTTATTTTAATTAATATAAATAGGTTTAAATAAATATATTTTAATAATATTTATTTTTAAAAAAATTATTTATTAAGAACTTTGTCAAAACTACTATAATTTAAAATCTAATTATTTTATTCCAATTATTCCTTAAAAACGGAGAATAAATTCTCCTAAGTTGAAAATAAATTTTCAACAATGAGAAATTTAATTAAAAAAATTAAATTTAAAAGAAAATTAAAAACAATAGTTTTTGCCAAAATTCAAGTTTCGCATTATATTTTGTTATTCTTTCCTAAAATTCATCCATACATGAATAAGACTTAGACACAGCATTCTTTTAGAGATAAGTTAAAATTCTACATTTAACTTCTTTGTTTTTAAATGCAATTCCCACAAAGATGATTGTTTTTTTATTTTGATAAGGTTTATAATAACCATTTTCTTTGATTTGTTTTATTGCTTTATCCAATAATTTATCTAAACTTTCACTCTTACTGTACTTTAATTCTAAGATAATTACATAATCATCTTTTATTAATTCTAAGATAATTACATAATCATCTTTTATTAGTAAACAGTCCAATCTATTTTTTAGTTGAATGACTTCACCTTGAATATCAAAACCAATTATTCTCATCCAAGATAAAAATAAAATATGATAAAAAGCCTCCATATCATTAAGTTTAGAATGTAAGCTATAATTGATACTTTTAAAAAGCAGCTCTAAAGACCTTTGAAAACCATCTTCATCAATTGAAATTAATTGCCTAAACATGTCCTTAGCTATTGGATATGTATCTTCACCAGTTCTATTAACATAAGATCCTAAAATATAACTAAACAATGATTCACGAACCTTTTTATTCGGGATACCCAAACTATATTTAGTTAACTCATCAAATTCAACTATTTTTTCTTTAATTGTTAAATAACCACTTTGTAAAAGAATAGTCTTCAAATCAAGATTTTTCACATCAAAATTAGGAAAAGAACCAAACAATGTCAAATCTTTATCAAACAAAACATCCACATTATTCTGTTTTTCTATAACAGTAATTAAAAAACTCGGTGTACCAGTTTCAAACCAATAATTATCAAACTCATTAGTATCAAAGAACGATAGTATTGAATAAGGATTATAAAGAAAATTTACCCCATCCCAACTATAACCATTATACCAATTTTTAATCGATTCAATCAAATCTTCTTTTCTTTTCTTATGCTTCTCACTACTCACTATGATAAAATCTTTAAAATAGTCTTCAAGTTCTTTTTGAGTATAACCACAGATAGTTGAAAATTCCTCTCTGATGGTCAAATCCACTAAATTATTTAAATCTGAAAATATTGAGGTTTTAGCAAACTTACTAACACCAGTTATAAAAACAAATTTAATACTATTTTCCACACTTTTTAAAACACCATAAAAATCTTTTAATACATCATCACGAATATCCGTAGCTATTTTTTCATTATCCGCATTGGCAAGTATTGGTTTATCATATTCATCAATTAAAACAACAACTTCTTTTCCTGTATTTTTGCAAACATTTTCTATTAATTCACTAAACTTGTCATTAGAAAATTTTGCTTTAAGTTCAAAACCAAACTCACCTTCAGCTACAGAATCCAAATGAAAATTTAAAGATTTTTCAAATTTTTCAGATGACTGTGATTTTGGTCTACTTAAATCTAATCTTATTACTGGGTATATTTCATCCCAATCCCAAATATCATAAATATAAGTATCTTTAAACAGTTCTTTTTTACCTTCAAAAAGATTTTTCAGTGTGCTTATAAATAATGATTTGCCAAACCTTCTTGGTCTTGATAAAAAATAATATTTTCTCTCTATTTCCATTATTTTCTCTATCAAATCTGTTTTATCAACATAAATTTTATCCTTATTTATTATATCTTCAAAATCAGCTAATCCTAAAGATAATTTTTTTTTAATATTCATTTTTCCCACCCCTTGGCACTGTAAAAAGAGAATGGATCTTTACAATTGAAAAATTAAGAAAATCAAAGACAAACTTTTAAAACATTAAATCAAAGATTTAATTAAATTTCTTTCAGAAATAAACGAGAAATCAAAGATTGCCCTAACTTGTCTTCGACAACAAAAGTTTGATCAAAAGTTCACAATTTTATCTTTTTAGTCAATTTTTTTCTAAAAAATTGAATCAAGATTTGTTATCGGAGATAACTTAGGAAAATCGAAGATTTTTCGTTTCTAATTTTAAAAATAGAAAATTTTTTAAAATTAAGAAATTAGGCTAAAAATTTGGTAACATGTGTATGGTCTGAATTTTTTCTGCCTAAAAACCAAATTTTAGATTTTAAATTTCCATTCTCTTTTTTTTTTATAGTGTCTTAAAAATAAGAAATTAGGTTACATATTTCTAAAAAAAGAAAAATTCTTGCATTTTGTTTTTTTTACAATTATTATTTTTTTGGTTTAGTGATAGCTAATCTCTAAATTGTCAGTTATTTTTTTTTATAACTAATACATAATATATCTTGATTATAAGTCATTTTGGAAAAGTTCTTAAATTTTAAATGATAATCTTTTTTATTAAATTATTTAATTTTAAATATTAATTTATAAAAATCTATAATTTTAAATTTTAAATAATATAAA
>JAITOM010000243.1 GCA_031289975.1 Methanobrevibacter sp.
TGATAAATGTTGAATAAAATAATGATATATTAATATATTATTGTTTTTCGTTTATTTTATAAATAATGAAAAAAAGGTGATTTTTGAGGGTATAGATCCTCCAGATCCTGTTCCTGTAGGTGGATCATTTAACCTTCCTTTGGAGAAAACTGGGTTTCCATTAATTGTATTGATTGCTGTTTTAAGTCTTTTTGGTTTTGTATTTAGAAGATTTGGTAAATAAAATATTTTGGTAAATAAAATATAAAAAATATTTTTCTTCTTTTTATTTACCAATATCTAATCAATCAACTGAATTAGGATAAGAACTATTATTTTCTGGATTAACAAAAGTTTCATCAACATCTTTAAAACATAATAATCCAAGCATGAATTCTAATAAAGCATGAATTCTAATATAGTACCATTTACTTTATCATCTTAGGTAAATTTACATCATATTTCGGATTTGTTAACCTATTTGATATAACAAAAACATCAGTAAATATTCTTCATTAACTAATTCCACAGGATTAAAATCATCAACACTATTCATATATTTTATTAATTTATAATTTAGTGTTTTGTATAATTAATTTTGGCTCATGCACACGACACATAGCAAAATTTTTAATTAAGTTAAATTGAAAATAGCTATAATTATTTTAGATATATTTACATTATTTACTAATATAATGATATCTACATTTAATTTAAATGATTTTTATAAATTTTATCAAATTTGTCATATTAGGTGTATGAGCCTTAATTTTTTATATTAATTCAAAAAATTTTTTGCAAATTAATTTTTTTAAATATTAATATTTACTCTTTTAAATTTAATTTAAATAATTTAAAGAAATAAAAATAAGTTCTGATTGCAAATATTTAATTGAATTTTAAATGAATTAATATATAAATAAAAGAAAATAATTTTGCAAAACACTATAAATAATTTATTTTATTTATTTTTTAAAAATAATAATTTTAATTTTAAAAAAATTGATTTTAAGAAAAATTAGAAGTAATGATTTTTGTAAGAGTTTAAGTTTCATACTATAACCATTTATTACTTTCCTAACTCCATTTTTGGAAGTATTAGTTATTAAATCTTAATTTTTAATCCAATAGGGCAGTGATCAGAACCCATTACATCAGATAACATATAAGAATCAACCACATGGTTCTTAAATTCTTCGTTAACAAAAAAATAATCAAGTCTCCAGCCCACATTTCTATCTCGTGCTCTTGTTCTATAGCTCCACCAAGTATAGTTATCAGGTTCTTTATTAAACATTCTGAATGTGTCAACATAACCATTATCTAAGAATTTATCTATCCATTGCCTTTCGATGGGTAGAAATCCTGAAATTTTTTCATTTTCTTTGGGTCGAGCTATATCTATAGGTTTATGTGCAGTGTTTAAATCACCACATATCACTAAATTGTTTCCTTGGTCTCTTAAATTATTAGTGTATGTAAGAAATGCATCGTAAAATTCAAGTTTATACCGTAATCTTTCATCGTTCATACCACCGTTTGGATAGTATATGTTGAGTAGAATAAAATTATCATAATCACACCTTAAAACTCTACCTTCTTTATCAAATTTTTCCATGTTAAATCCATTAATAATAGTTTTAGGTTCTATATTACTGTATACACCAACACCACTATAACCTTTCCTAACAGCAGAGTTAAAATAGCTATTATAATTGGAAATATTTAATATTTCATCCGATAACTGTTCAACAGTTGCTTTAATCTCTTGAATAGCTATTATATCTCCTGGATTAGTTTTCATCCAATCAAGGAATCCTTTTTTTGCAACAGCTCGAATTCCATTTATGTTCCATGATAATAAACTTAATTCTTTCATAATATTCTCCTATAACCTTTTAATTACAGTCTTTTATTAATATATATTTTATTTATTATGATTATCTAATTAAATGTTAGTCTATTAATAACTCATGATGCTTTTGAATTTAATCTCTTTTAGAAATAACAGAAATAATACGAGTTAAGCTTTTATGCATCTTAATTTCATGCCTTTCTATTAATTCATAATTAAGTTCATTAAGAATTTTATCAAGATTAAGAGAATCAGGACTTGCTATTGTAATAATCCCATTTTTTTTAATGTTTTTAGCTATTGAGTCTAAAAACTGATAAAATATATTTTCATTATTCTCACCACAAGTTGAACTTGATATTCCATAAGGAGGATCTGTAACCACAGCATCAACCTTATCAATTAACTTCATCTCGCGAACATCCAAATGGTAAAGCTTATAATCAGTGAGTCCATAATGTTCAAGATTTATACATGTTCCATTTTTCATTTTCCAATTAATGTCTGAACCAATTAACTTAGCACCAATTAATCCAGCTTCAATAAGAATACCTCCAGTTCCACAAAAAGGATCTAAAACTAAATCTCCTTCTTTAACTTTTGAAAGATTGACCATTCCTCTTGCTAACTTTGGGTTCATAGAACCAGGATAAAAAAAAGGTCTTTTATGGGGTTTCATCTCTTGAAAATGTTTTTTATTGAGTTTAAATCGTCTTATAGTGAGGAAAAGTTTATTTTTACTTATTATTAATTTAATAAATGAAGTAGGAGCATCTAAATTTACAATTGTGTTGGTAGCAAGTTTTATTATTCCTCCTAATTTTCTTTCAAGCCTTACTGTATCTACTGAAACTTTATTAAATCTTTTTAATCTAACAGCAAAATTATCTTCGATATAATTATTCCAATCAATGGTATTAAAATCTTCAATCATATTCTCAATATATTCTTCATTGGAAGTTTCTATATTTTCCTTTAAGCTATTATTATAATCTTCTAAGTCACGAATTGTAATTATTTCAAGAATTTCATGAGTGTAGGCTAATCTTCTTGCTAAAATTTGATAATTATTTACATACTCTTCTTTTTTTAAGTTTTTTAAATGAATCAAACCATTTGTTATGACTTCAATTTCAGAATTGATATTTTCATTTTCTAAAACAGCTTTAAGTTCAGCAAGTGGAAGTGTGTCATGTTCTTGTGATTGAATCAATAATAAATCCATTTTAAGTTCCTAATAATTTTTAATCAATACCTTAAATTAAAATTTAGTAATTTCATTTATAGTATTTCTCCAAACTTTTGCAACATTTATTTAAAAATTTTTATTAAAAATTATTCTTTAAATTATTCAAATTTTAATTTAAAGTGATATTAAACTTTTTTAAAAATTTAATGAAAATATATTATGGTAATAAAGTTAAG
>JAITOM010000246.1 GCA_031289975.1 Methanobrevibacter sp.
AATTTTAAATTTTAAATAATATAAACTTATTTTAATTAATATAAATAATTTTAAATAAATATTTTTTAATAATATTTATTTTTAAAAAAGTTATTTATTAAGAACTTTATCAAAACTACCAATATTATATAATAAATTGAAAATAAATTTCATGATTAAAATAATGAATTTAGATACTTATTTCAATCGTTAACCAAAAATAGGAGATAAAATATGATATACTTGGATCATGCAGCTACTACACCTGTTAGAGAAGAAGTAGTCAAAGAAATGGAACCTTATTTTACCCAGTACTTTGGAAATCCATCAACAATATATAAAGTTGGAAGAGAAGCAAAAAAAGGAATGGAAGAAGCAAGAGAAAAAGTAGCAGATTTAATTGGAGCTAAAGTTGATGAAGTAATCTTTACAAATGGTGGTACTGAATCAGATAATATGGGAATTAAAGGAGTAGCTTTTAAAAATAAGGATAAAGGAAATCATATAATAACTTCTCAAATTGAACATCCTGCTGTTATCGAAACCTGTGCTTTTCTTAAAAAACTTGGATTCGAAATTACATATCTTCCAGTTTATAAAGCAGGGGTGGTTAAATTAGAAGATTTAAAGGAAGCTATTACAGATAAGACTATTCTAATAACAATAATGCATGTAAACAGTGAAATAGGTACAATTCAACCTATTAAAGAAATAGGGGAAATTGCAAAAGAAAAAGGAATTACATTTCACACGGATGCCGTTCAAAGTGTAGGAAAAATACCTATTAATGTTCATGAACTTAATGTAGACCTACTTTCTATCTCCAGCCATAAAATCTATGGTCCAAAAGGTGTTGGTGCATTGTACGTTCGTGAAGGAATTAGATTAGAACCATTTATTCATGGTGGAGGACAAGAAAAAAATTTAAATTCTGGAACAGAAAATGTACCTGGAATGGTAGGTCTTGGAAAAGCAGCTGAAATAGCTAAAAAAGAATTGGGTTGTAATATGAAACACTTATCTAATTTAAAAGAAAAACTTATTAATGGAATATCATATATTGAAGAAGCTTATCTTAATGGAGATATTGAAAGAATGGTTCCTGGAACAGCTAACTTCCATTTTATTGGAATTGAAGGAGAAAGCTTAGTTTTACTTCTTGATGGAAATGGAATAGCTACTGCAACTGGTTCTGCATGTTCATCTAAAAAATTGAAAGCTTCACCAGTTTTAAAAGCTATTGGTCTTGATGTTGTTAAATCTCATGGTTCTCTTCGCATTACTTTAGGTCCAGAGAATACTGAAGAAGAAGTTGAAAAGGTCATTGCAGCTATTAAAACATCGGTTGAAAGATTAAGATCAATGTCCCCAATATGGAATAATAGAAAATAATTAAGAGTAATATCCAATAGATGGATGAGAGGAAATAATTAAAGTTTTTTAAGGACATTATCATATAATGTAACATCCAAATTTAAAGAAACAGGTCTACATTTAGAACATAATAATATGAAAACATCTTTTCCTTTTAAATCCAATTCCGTTAGCCCCTCATAATTACCTAAACCTTTGGATATTATGAAGTCTGATTCATCAAAAAACTTCTGAAACTCAGGAGATGCCTCTTCATAAATAAATCCACCACTATCGGTTCCAATTGATGTAGTATTGGCTATCTTATCTAAACCTATATCTATAATATCCTCTTCAGTGGCATCATTACCAATTGGTGCACTTTTACCAGCGACTGTTACTTCTAAGCCAAAATCAATTAATTTTTCAATCAACAATTTATCAAAAGAAATTTCCCCAACATTATCAACAAGATATAAGACTTTTGAATGCTTTTTTATATCTTCATGAAGCTTATCAATATGATTAATAGCTAAACCTTTTTGAGAATTTTCATCGATATGATCAAGATAATTAAAATCAGGTCCTAAAACTATTATATCTAAAAAATTACCAAGAATAGCTAATTTTACAAGCTCTTCTAAAGAATGATTTTCAACATTTAAATTAGAAATAATTTTATCTGCAATCCTTGCAGAATCCTCTTTAAACTGTTTAAAAGGATCATCATTACCAGACATTTTCTTAATCATTCTATGAGCTTTTGCATTAAGAACATTGGGATTGGGTTCAGGTCCTTCAGAATACGATTCACCCCACATTGGTACAATTTTTTTAAGAATATCATCTTTAATTGATTCATCATCGGTAGCTAAATCAATTGCTTCAACTTGACTTTTAGTTCTACAAAGATAACAGTCATAATAAACTCTCATTAACAAACACCTTATAATTATTTTTATTTATTTACTATTAAAGAATTAATGTATATATTAAACTTTTATATTACCTTATATATAAAACTATTCTAAATTGGAAATTGTTAAAAAGTTTCTAAAGGAGATTTTATAACTAAATGAAAGCTAATAAAAAAGTATTAAACTTAAAAATAAATCCTTAACTCTATCCTTATTATTCTATTTTAAAAATAAATAGCTATTTATAGTGATGTAAAAAATGTTTGTAACTAATCATTTATTTTAAATATAGTATTTCTCCAAACTTTTGTAACATTTATTTAAAAATTTTTATTAAAAATTATTCTTTAAATTATTCAAATTTTAATTTAAAGTGATATTAAACTTTTTTAAAAATTTAATGAAAATATATTATGGTAATAAAGTTAAG
>JAITOM010000269.1 GCA_031289975.1 Methanobrevibacter sp.
TTAAATTTTAAATAATATAAATTTATTTTAATTAATATAACTAATTTTAAATAAATATTTTTTAATAATATTTATTTATAAAAAAGTTATTTATTAAAAACTTTATCAAAACTACTATAGTTGAATTTTTCACAGCCTCCTATTTTCAATAATTTTATTAAAATAAAAATAACAAATAGTAATAATTAATAATAAAATAAAGAAAATTTCAAAAAATAATAACGGAGAATTAGGATTGTAACTATTATTTACACTCATATTAACTATTTCGCCACAAGTAGCACCAACATAAATTAAAGCAATAAAAGAAGTTTTAAACTTAACAGGAGCTAACTTATAAGCTAAAGATAAACCAATAGGAACAGCAATTAATTCAGACACAGACATGAAGAAAATAGCTAATATAGGCCAAATTAAACCAACTTTATCATGACCATCTAAAACTAATGGAATAATAAAAAACAAAAAAGATAAAGCAGATAACAATAAACTTAACATAATTTTAAAATTATAACCACTAAATCTACTTAAAAAATCATTTTTAAATTTAATATTTTTATTTAATATTAACATATTAATAATAGTTATAATAACAACAAAAAATGGTTGTAGCATAGTTAAATCAGTAGGTTCCATCCAAGATAACAAAGCAACATGCTCATTAATAAATAAAGGAATAACTTCACCAATTTGATTCTGAACACCTAAAATAAACACAACAGAAATAAAAATAGGAATAAAAGATAATACATTATTCTTCTCAAATTTAGTAATTTCATTAGACTGAAAAACAAAAAAGAAATAAGTAATAGGAATAATAGCTAAAATAATACTAATAATAGTAAAAATCTCAGAAACACTTAATATACTAAAATAATTTAAACAAACAAATAAAATAATTAAACCAATAATGGTAAGTAAACCTAAATAAATAGATTTTTCTAAACTATGATTACAATCATTAAGATTGTTACTTTTCTTAATATCAAGTTTATTAGTTAAAACAAAATAACATAAAGCAATACAAATACAGGCAATACAAATAAAAAAAGATAAATTAAAACCATAAGTGAAACTTAAATAACCTAAAATAATAGCAGTTAAAGTACCACTAACATTAATAACTAAATAAAATAAAGAATAAGCAAAATCACGTTTTTTATCATTATCATATAAACTACCGATTAAAGAAGACAACATAGGCTTAACAAAACCATTACCTAAAATAATTAATAACAAAGGAAACATTAACAAATAAGAACCCTGATTAAAACATAATAAAATATAACCAAATATATACAAAAAACATCCAATAACAATCATCTTACTAGGAGTTAAATACTTATCAGCAATATAACCACTAAATAAACCAGCTAAAGGTAAAATAGCACCAAATAAAGCAACAATCTTTAAACCAATACTATCAGATATACCTAAACCACCATCAATTAAAGGGGAAGTTAAATAAAAAATCAAAAGATAATAAAAACCAAAAAAACTAAAACTATCTAAAGCCTCAACACCCAAAAAACCTCTCAACTTATTACCATTAACACTATCAAACATGCAAAAAACAACCCCAAAATAAATAATAAATTATTTATTCTTAATATGATTCATACCTAAAGCAACACCAACAAAAACACCAAGAATAGCAACAATAGCAGGAATGATATCTAATTCAGTATGACGAGCAGTGATAAAAGTGAAAATACCAATAATACTAGCTACAAAAATTAACTTAGAATAAAAAATCATAAAAAATAAACCTCCTAAAAATTAATTAATGATTGTTCTACCAGGAAACTTATTGTGAATAGAATTCAATATATCTTCTAAATTAACTAATGAATCAGATTCAGCAATCAAACAAAAACCATTAGGATGAGAAATAGGAATTAAATCAACAACACCATCAATACTCATAAAATCATTAACAGAACCATTATCATTAGTAACAAGAACATACCCAGTGAAACCATCACGTTCATTAATATTAACATTATAATCAGGTAAATTAACATCAATAATAGCTTTATATAAATCAACATTAAAATGATGATTAATAACAGCAGGAAGATACTGGAAACCACCTAAGCGAACACCAATTTCACCAAAAATAACTTTATTATCCTTTGTTACCATGAACTCAGTATGAGTTGTACAATCCATTAAATTAAAAACGTCAACAATTTTATTATTCATATTAAGAATATTAGTGAATAATTGAGATTTATTATAAAATTTAGAAGGAATAATAATACCACCATCAGATTTACTATCAGTTTTAACATTTAACATAGGACTTAAATATTTACTAATACTAGTAAAAACAATTTTACCATTAGATACAATAGAATCAACATGATATTCATTCTTAACATCAACATAAGATTCTAATAAACACCTACAATCAACATGACCAGATACTAAATCATTCAAAACATTAATATTATCAATTTTCGTTACACCAATCGCAGAATACATATTAAAAGGTTTAGCAACAATAGGATAACCAACACTATTCACAAAATTATAATAATCAATAGGATTGCAAGCAACAGCAGCATCAGCACAAGGAATATTATTACTATGAGCAACAACATACATCATCCACTTATCACGAACAGATAACGCCTGATTAAACTGCAAACCATACAAACCCCAAAAAGACCTTAAAAAACCCCCTAACTCAACACAAGTCTCAACAGCAGCTACAACATTCATAATATTATAATACTTTTTAATATCTTCTAAATCTTTGCTGACAACTTCATAATTATTCATAGATTTAACAATGATAATCTTATCAAAAATATGTGAATAATCATCATTTAAATCATTTTTTTCAATAACTAAAACTTTAATATAATCATTAAAGTTATTAATAACATCTAAAAAATTCTTAGGCATATCAATACCATTATTCAAAAAAACAATACAATCCTCCATTAACATCAATCCTCCAAAATTATAAAAAATA
>JAITOM010000271.1 GCA_031289975.1 Methanobrevibacter sp.
TTAAATTTTAAATAATATAAATTTATTTTAATTAATATAACTAATTTTAAATAAATATATTTTAATAATATTTATTTTTAAAAAAATTATTTATTAAGAACTTTATCAAAACTACTATATTTAAAAAAAAGGTTAATCAAATATATTTAAGTATACTATAATAACCAATAAATATATATTTATATTCATCTTATAATTAATAAGTGAAACTACAATATTTAAAATTTATTATTTAATAAAAAATAGTTTCACAAAAAATATGAGGTAAAAAATATGTCAGCTAAAGAAGAAATACATGGACAAATTATTGGGGCATTAAAAGAAGCTAATTTTCCTATAAAAACCCCAGAAGAATTATTCAGCGCATTACCAGATGGATCAGAGACTACATGCAAATCTGGAAATATTGTTTTAAAAGCATCAGATGCAGGAAAAGTTCTATCCGCAGATGATTTTCCATTCAAATCTGCAGAAGAAGTAGCTACAACAATAGTTGAAAAAGCAGGAATTTAAAGATCCTGAAATTATTTTTTAATAGGTGATAAAAAATGGATACATTAGAAGTAATAAATAAAAGAAAAAGTGTGAGAAACTACTTAAAAACTAAAGTAGATGAAAAAGACTTGAAAATCATAGCTGAAACTGGGAAAAAAGCACCTAAAGCAGGCGAATTTCATATTACCGTTGTTAGCAATGAAGAAATTCTGAAAAAAATAGATGAATTAAGTCTAAAAGGAATGAAAAACTCTGGAAATGATTTTTTAATTGAAAGAGCTGAAACCCCAGGATATCACCCACTATACGATACTCCAGCATTAATAATATTTTCTGCTCCAGATGAAAATGTCTATGGTGGACTAACAACATCTGCTGCTGCTGAAAATGTGGTTTTAGCTGCAATTAGTCTTGATTATGGTACATGTTATCTAATAAGCCCAACACTTGCATTTACAACACCAGAAAGAAGTGAATTGATTAAAACCCTTCAAATTCCAGATAACTTTAATCCGATTTGTGCAGTTTCCATTGGAAAAGAAGGAGAATCTGAAGATATTCCATCACAAGAAGAAATTAATAACATTAACTATGTTAAATAATTTATAAACTCTTAAAATGGATAATAGATAGTTCTATTAGATAAAAATAGAGAATCTAAATTTTTGTGGAGTTTTAAATAAAAATATTTATTTTTAACTCCTTTTATTATAGTCTCTTATTTTTTGTTTATTAAACTTTAGCCAAGTTTTATTAAAATAGCTATTATCTTTTTAAATGTTGGGAAGGATGTAGATAATCATCTAAATAATCTAAAAATATTTCATTGTTTAAAATATCATTATTATTCTCTATGTTAAATAGCTTGTACCCATTAATAATATTATTTTTAAGATTTTTACCTATTTTTAAAGTTTTAATATTATCTTCTTTTAAAACATGATAAATAAACTCTTCTGGTCTTTTAAATCTTCTTTTTCTTTTTTCAACTAAAAATCCGTTTTCTAAGAAAACATTTTCATGAATGGAGATGAATTGTTCACATGCTTTTTTATACCAAATCTTTGGACCAATATTTTTTTCATAGCCTCCAAGAGTCCATGTATCAAATTCTAAAGTTATAATAGCTATTTCATCTTCATCACTCCAATGGCTATTTTTAACAATTGTAAATCCTATTTCTTCTAATTTCTCTTTTATTGAATCCGATGTTTTTTTAAGTTGAGGATAAATATTATCAACTGCAATATCTGAAATTTTAAATGAGATAAATATTGTTTTAGTTTCTCTATCTTTAAATTGATTTATTATGTCTTCTTTTGTGATTTTCATTTTTTCAAGTGGAGTGAAGTAATTCTCTTTTGGATTTTTAATGTAGTTTCTTGACGCGAAGATAAAATCATTTAATTTCTCTTCACTAAGTGATGCAGCAACATTTCTATTTTTATCTGTTGGATCAATAACGATTAAATTATCATTAAATAAATTAGTGGTGTTGTAATCTTTTAAGTTGATCACTGTTTTTTCCATCCAATTACTTGCTTCTTTTAATGTGTTTTCAAAAGAATCATATTTCAATATTAATAGTTCACATAGGTATCCAGCGAATCCTCCTGTTTTAAATTCTGACCCATAAACCTTTATTTCTTTCATGAACTTTTTAAGTAAAAGAACTTGATCTTTTTGATGACTTTCAATGTTTTTAACAATGTATTTTGTATGTAAGGTTGTTCTATCAACAGCAGACTTCATTTGAGATGTATTTTCAATATTGTACGCTGGAACAATATCTATACTATAATTATTAAGATTAATTTTTAAATAGGGATGTGAAGCATATTGTTCAGTGGCTATTCCATTTAAAACTTCATTACCGTAGTAAGCTAACTGTAATCCTCTTTCTTTAAGTTCTTCTATTTTAACTTCAAGTGGGAATGTTATGAAAATATCAATATCAGCACTTCCAGAAATCCATGTATCCTTAGCTATTGAACCAGTCAGTTCTATTTTAACTTCATAACCTTCTTCATTAGCTTTTTCTTCAATTACTTTAATTATTTTATCTGCAATATTTTTGACCTTATTTTTCTCATTTTGTTCTGGTCTTATTTTTTTTAAGATACTCTCATAGTTCATATACGATTTCCTTTTTAATACTTAAAGAGATTTTTGACAAGTGACTTGACAAGTTAAATAGTTTGAATAAACGCTCTTATAAATGATGCTTCACTATAAATTTTCAATGGAATAAAAAATCCATCACATTTATCTTCATTTACTTCATCTAAGTTTGTTAAGTTTTCAACAATCCAAATATCATTTTTAAGTAGTAGTTTATGAATTGTTGTTTTGCCATATTTATCAACATTAGGAGTGTCAATAGCTATTCCTTTTATTTCTAAGTCTATAAATAGTTTAGCTATTTCTTTTGAAAGATAAAAATTATCTTTAAAGTAATTTTCATTTCCCCATTCCTTAAACCATCCAGTTTTTAGAATAATAATTTTTTCTATGTTTTCAGGGATTTTTAAATATTTAATAGCTATTTCTTTTTTTAGGTGATCTTCAAGACTTAAAATATTTGTTTTTCCTATTAAATTATTTAATTCAATTTCAAATACTTTTTTACCATTTTTAATATAATGGTATGGGGCATCTATATGGGTTCCACTATGAAGCCCAGCTTTAAGTTCAGATAAATAATATTCATCATTATTAGATTCTGTTTTTAATCTAAACTTAGGATCATTAGGAAATACAGGAATATTATTCCTTAATTTATGGGTTAAATCAATGAAAACCAAGTTATAACCTTTTAATATTTTAACTTCAAATAATTAATATAATTTTTAAATAGTATTAATATAATTTTAGAACAATTAATTTTTATTCATTAAATTATTTAAAAAAATGAAAAAATTTATAAATAAGTAAATTAATATAAATTATATTATTTAATTATAAAATTATATTATTTAATTATAAAATTATATTATTTAATTATAAAATTTTAGAATAAAACTAATTCTAAAAACACTATATTGTAATAAATTATATTTAAAGATTTAATCAATTGAACTTAGTTTTTAATTAAAAATTTATATAACTTTCTCTATTAAAAAGTTCTTAAGCATTGTAAAAAATTTGATTGTAAAAAATTTGTTGAGTATCATATATTTTTAATATATGGATGTTGACCAATAATTATTTTTATCAAAATTTTTAAATCTTTTGTTTCTAATAAACATTAAAATAAATTTAAATATTAATTAAATTATAAAAAGATATTTATATTTAAATTAAAATTATATTATGAATTTATATTATTTTTAAAGATTAATTAACTAAATTAAAATTATATTATGAATTTATATTATTTTTAAAGATTAATTAACTAAATTAAAAATTTAATAAAAATCAAAAATTTGAATTGTTAGACAACCTCTATATTTTTAATATAAATTTAATTATAGTTTGATTAAATTTATCATAATAAATTAAAGTTAGTATAGTGGATTCGATAAAGTTTTTAATAAATAACTTTTTTAAAAATAAATATTATTAAAAAATATTTATTTAAAATTACTTATATTAATTAAAATAGATTTATATTATCTAGAATTTAAAATTATAGATTTTTATAAAGTGATATTTAAAATTGAACAAATTAATAAAAAAATCATCAAATCAAAATTTAAGAACTTTTCCATATGACTATATAATAAATAGAATAACAAGTAGGTAATAATAATGAGAATAATGGTTCAAGGAAATATTGGAGATAGAGTATATGAAGAACCTTTCTCTAAAGGTGTTCTTTCAAGATCATTAACCCAAGCAGA
>JAITOM010000288.1 GCA_031289975.1 Methanobrevibacter sp.
CAACAAACAGTTTTTAAATATCTATATGGGGGGTTTAAATATTTTTTTTAGGATTTAATTTTTTATTTTTATTTTATTTTGTTTTAGTTTTGTTGATATTCTTTTGTACTCAAAAATAATATTTTATTCGATGTCAAACTAATCTTTATTGTTAAATAGTTTCTAGTCATCTCAAAGATGTTGCGTTAGCATGAAGTTAAAGATAATAATTATAATAGTATCAATATTAATTAAAAGAAATAAACTTAAAGAAGATTAAATAAGTGGAAAGAACTTAGAGGAATATAGTGTCTGGTATTAGAAGAGTATTATACATAAAAAAAAAGAACCCAGTTTATTGGGCTCTCGTTTACTTGGTATTAATCTATTAGCTATTCTTTATATTAGTTATCTCTTGTCTCAAAGTTTCTATTTGTTTCTCAACTTCTTTAATGTCTTTCTCTAAGTCTATACTCTTAACACTTCTACCCATCTCATCAAATAAATCTCCTAGACTAGCTCCACTTTTTTCAAGCTGCTCCTTATATAATCTATCTTCTTCATTTATAATAGATAGCTCGCCTGATAAATTACTAACGGTTGTTTGAAGTTCTTCTATTTGTTTTAATATTGTAAACATTTGTGTTTCTTTTTCTTGTTCTTTTTCTTCTTGTTCTATTGCTTCTAAAGCTTTTTCTTGTGCTTCTTCTCTAGATTTTAATCCTTTATTATATTCTTTCATTTCTTTCTTTACTTGTTCAAGTCTTGCTTCTTCTTTATGTTGATTATATGAAGTAACTCCAAAAGATATTCCAACTGTTGCAACTAATACTAATGAGCTTATTATTATAATCTTTTTCATGTTTATCTCTCCTTTTAATCTCTCTCAACCCTATAATTAATTATAGCATTTGTAGATATCAAAGTCAATAGATTTATCCAAAGAATACAAAAAAGAAGACTAATTTAGTCCTCTAGTAATATTTCCATAAACTTCTGAAGTTGTGTGAATTCTTTATTTTCATGAGAATACTTATTATAATCATATGCTATTGTCATTCCTGTATCCTGTATAGAATAAATAATATCTGATAGAGTTAATTCATCTCCGTTAAGCAAATCCTCATTAAAATATTCATACCAGTCTTTTAATGGTTCACTCATCCATGTATAATTATTTATCACTTGTTTAAATTCTTTTAAGTTGTTTATCATTTTATTCTCTCCTTTTAATCTATCCTACTAATTAATAATAACATTTATAATATTGAAAGTCAACTATTTTTTTAAATACTTATTCTTATTCAATAAATCTAAAAACATCTCTCTACATTGTATACAAGTCTCTGAGTTTTGTCCAAATTCTTCCGTTAGAATCATTGAAAGACGATTAACCAAAGTATAAAGTTCATCTTGGTCTAATTCTCTCCAGCTAAATAGTTCTGTCATCATATTATTTAAACCTCCTAATTTCTCTCTTAAGTAGAGTATCACGAACAATTTCCAATGCTATAAGTTCATCCTCTAAGTCTATTGTTTCTTGTGAAATTCTATGTGTTTTCATTAATCTTATTTTAAGTTCTCTAACATCTTCTATAACCTTTGTTAATTCACTCATTTTATTCTCTCCTTTTAATCTCTCTCAACCTATAATTAATTATATCATTTTCATTGTATACTTGTCAATAGTTTTTGAAAAGTTTTTTTATTTTTTTTTCTTGTTTAATAGGTTTTGCTCTTCCCTATGTATTAATAATATCATTTTAGAAAAGCAAAGTCAAGAGATTTATCCAAGGGAATAAAAATAATTACTATTTAATGGAAGAAAGATTGCAAAAGATTCTAACAAGTGGTATAAGAAAGCTGTTGCGTTAGCACCTTGATAAAGCTATTGCGTTAGCATATGAAAAACCCTCGATTATAAGGCGTTTTCCCAGAGTTAGAAGCAATCCTGAATAGTTATCCACTTTTATATTTCGAGAGCTCCTAGGTACCTTCTCGTACGTTGTAGGCCTATTCTAATCGTTGGCCATCATAGAGACTTTCAAAACCTTGTGAGACTTTCGAGATTATCGACGAAGTCGAAGGGTCGAAGAGTTGTGAAGGAATTAAAAGAGGATAAAGATTGATATATTTTTAGTCCATATAAACGCTAAAACCTAGTTTAAAAGCATTCACAGATATCGCACATTATTAGAGATTTTCTCATAAAACAATCGTACCAGGTGTTACGTCGTTATATATTTTTTTCATGAAAATCGACTCACTACTTATATAGGAATTACTCTATTTTTTTTCCCTTTATAGAAGTTAAAGATATAGAATATTAAAATATAAAACACCTTGTATCGTTGTCTTAGATAGCATCAACAAAATTCGAAAAAAACCACGAAAACTATAATTATACGAAAAAAATGTATTATAGGGAATTATGAGAGAGAATTATGAGAGAAAATGCTGAACCTTAACTGTAGTATATCTGCTATCAACCTTAAATTCTTAAAATATATCTAGACTTTTAAAGTGATATATGATATAATAATTATAAGGAGTTAATAAAAACTCTAAAAATATAAACTATAAAGGAGAAATAAAATGCAAAATAATCAAATTAAAGTAACAAGAGAAGAATTAGAAGACATTTTTAACACTGCAAAGTTTAGTATTACATCTAAATACAAAAGTTCTAAGTTTGGAGATTTAATAATAACGCAATCAAATCTTGTGTTATTACTAGAAGATTTTTTTAATTGTCGATATGATACCTTCACAAAAACAGCAACTATTGAGTCTAAATATTTAGTAACAGATGATAAAAAACTACAATTGCCAAATTTCATGGGTTTAAATAAAGATAGTATTTCTACTATAATTTCATTTATTGGTGAAATTTCAGAGTCTTATTATTCTGCAAAACTTGTAACAGAAACAATTGAAGTAATCTCAATACGGAATAGATATTCTTGTATTGAAGAATTTGCTTTTGCTCTTCAAGATACAAAAGATCCTTTTAACCTTAAAACCGTTCCACCACAACTAGACAATTTCCTTATAAAAACGCTCGAACTACCAAATGAGGAAAAATATAAAGAGTTGATGCGATTGAGAATGATCTCAGCTTGGGCTAAGGTGTTTCTAGAAGAGCCAAATGATAAAATGGCAATCTCAATACAAGGAGCTTCTTCCATTGGTAAAAGTAAAATGATATCTACACTGTTTGATTTAACTAAAATACCATTCTTTACTAGAAAAACTCATATGGAGGGCTCTAGACTCCCAGCATTAACAAATAGAACAGAAGCAATCTCACTACTAGGTAAAATGGCATTTGAAATAGCAGAAATTGATTCAAGACAGGAAAGTAAAAGAGCATTAAAGGAAGCAATAACAAAAACATCCATGACTTTTCCTCCGCTCTATTCTAATGTTCCAGAAGATTTTCCAATAACATGGACCTGGTGGATAACCACTAATGATAAAACATTTTTATCTGGTAAAGAAGAAAATACTCGTTATTTTGTGTTAAATTCCCCTAGAGTAGGAAGTCCAACAGAATATATGAAAGAGTTTTTTAATAATGAAAAGATTATGTTGAAAATTTGGCAGGAATCCTTACTCTTATATTTGGATTGGAAAAAACGAGGGGAACTATCAAAATTAGGTTACTACACTAATATTTTAACAAAAGAGTTTTCTACCGATAGAATTGATGTAACGTGGAAAAATTATGTTGATGAATTTATTGAAGATGTTTATGAGAATGATAACATTAATCAAAAATATTTTACTAAAAGTGATTTTAAAGAGCTCTATATTAAATGGTTAGAGACAAACGCTAAACAAGAATATAGAAATTTTTCATTAGCTAAATTTAAAATTGCCCTTAAAAACTCAAGATATATTAAAACCGATGAAAAGCAAATTCATAGTAAATATTTTGAAGAAAACTTTGATAATATTTATAATTATGAAGCAGCCATTAGAAAAAATGAGAGTAAAAAAACAATGATAAAAGTTATTGAGTTAAAGGAGGAGAATAATAATGAATAGAAATTTAATAAAATATGAGGAAATTTTAGGCTACTTGTACCAACTATTAGAAACTATAAACTATATTAATAGAAGAAGGAGCGGTTATGATTTTTATGATATAAACCAAATAGAAACTACGTATAATTATTTAAAAGATTCCTCCACTAAGAGTGAATTACTTGACTATTGTGATTATTATCACTCTTATATTATAAACCTAATTAATGACCCATTAGAAAACTATGAAGTAGGAGAATATGAGACAATAAATAAATGGGTTGAATCTAAAATTATAAGTAGTGAACTTCTCAAAAGAATAATGGAGGTGCAAAAGGATGAATGTTAATATTAGTAAAGGTTTTAAAACAAAGAAATATAATGAAGTCGATATAACCTTTAAAGAATTATTTACACCTCAAAATTTAAAGATTAATGACAATAATAGGCAAGAAATTAAGGAAAACTTTGCTAAATATTTATTACCTGCTACAATTATCAATAAAGATATAGGAAGAAAACGAAATAATTTAACAAACTTTTCCCTACTTGTGTTTGATGTTGATTCTACAACTTTCGATACATTTAAAGATGCTAAGGATGAAATACTATCAATTGCAGATGACGTTGATCTATTAAAATATGAATTTGTAATTTATGAAACAATATCATCTAAGGAGGGTAATATTCGTTTTAGATTAATATTTAATATTGACCTTATAGATGATTTTAGGTTTATACAAATAGCAATTGGTGACATTGGTTCTTTAATGAATTTAAAATACGATAAAGCAGCCTTAGATGAGACGAGAGTCAGTGGGTTGCCAATAAATAATAATATTTTTATAAATGCTGGAAAACCCATAAATTTAAAGAGTCGTTATATTCAAGAAGTAAATATATTAAAAGCTAAAGCAGTTAGGAAAGAACAAGAAAGACAGAAAAAATTAAAAATGAACAAATACAAAGTTAGTATAAGAAAAGAAATGACAGAAGATGTTGCTAAAAAATATTTCTTAAATTCTAATTTTATTAAAAACTTTAAAAAAGGAAATAGAAATAAATCAATTATGGCAAAAGGTGAGAGTTTTAGATATTCATATGAAGAGGATAATATTTCTAAAAATGATTGGGTTCTTTTAACAAATATACTTTGCGATTGGCTCCTTGAAAATTATGAAGAAACAACTTGGATTAATAAATTTAGACAAAATGAATTAAATAGAATTGAACTATTTACTTGACAAATAAGAATTGTCTTGATATTATTAAATAAAGGAGGAAATTAAAATGTTAAAAGTAATTACAGGTGT
>JAITOM010000320.1 GCA_031289975.1 Methanobrevibacter sp.
GAAATCTGGAATTTGGATTTGTAGCAAAAAAAGTTTAGACCATATACATGCCATTAAACTTTTATCGTCTGTTTTCAATTTTTCAATTGTGAAAATCCATGCTGATTTTACAGTGCCATAAAAATTAATAATTTTAAATTTTAAATAATTTAAATATATTTTAATTAATATAAATAATTTTAAATTAATATAGTTTAATAATATTTATTTTTAAAAAAGTTTATTTATTAAGAACTTTATCAAAACCACTATATTTTTAAAAAAATTATTTATCAAAACTAATATATAAAAATAAAATTAATAAAAGAATAAAAATGTCTAAAATAAAAATGTCTAATATTAATCCATATATTGTTAAGAGCAATATAAATAAAAATAATGCAGGAAAAGATAAGGAGTCTGATGCTCGCATGAAAAGAGGTCAGATTAATTCTGAAGATTTGAATCCTTTCAAATATTTTAGTTATAAAAAATTAGTAGTTATGTTGTCTGATGATAATTCTCAAAATAGGACGATAGCCGCAATTTTGTTAAACAAGGGAACTAATGTTAGTATTAAGAATATTAAAAATATTCATGAGCAAAAATATGTTATCAATGAATTATCTAATTCTTTTAAAAAAGAAAAAGCATTATATTGTAGAATAGCTATGCAAGATTCATTAGCTAGTTTTGATGAGTTAGCTGTTCCTTACTTAATTCAACTATTAGGAAAAATTGGAAATAATCAAGAAAAAGAACTTCCTAAGAAATATTTTAATAAAAAAAGTTTTCCTCTTCCAAGAGATCTTGCTGCAAGAGCATTAACTAATGTTGGGAAACCAGCTATTACATATTTAATGGATGTTTTAAAAGATAATGTTGAGAATTTTGATGATAATAATAGTAATATTAATTATGATGATTTCGTTAAAGAACAAGCTATTGATGCTATAGGTGCTATTGCTTATAAATTTAATGATCATAGAGCTATTAATAGTTTAAAAAATCTTTTTAATATAGTTCGATCAAATTCCAATAGTAGTGATAGTAAAATTGGCAATAGTAACAATAAGTATTATAATAATAAAAATGATATTATGATGATTTGGAAAATAGTTAGAAGTTTAAGTGGTTTTAAAAATGATGTTAATGCTTTAAATCTTGTTATTGATATTTTAAATAGCTATAGTGAATACTATGAAATTCAATGGGAGTCAGTTCGTTCTATTGGAGGGATAGGTATTGTAAATGAAGATGTAAAAAATACTTTAAATTCAATCAAAACTAAATTGAAAAATAATAGTGATGATTATGGTAATTCTCAAGTAGAACTATCGTTGAAGGTTGCATTAAATTCAATGTATTAATATGAATAATAAAAATATTCTCTAATACATATCCCATCATTGCAAAAATAAAAATTTTGAAAAATTCTTCATAGAAATCCTGATGAATATAATAAAATGTTCTTTTATAAATGGGAAAATCATATATAAAAATACAAAACATAATTATAGTCATTTTGGAAAGGTTCTTAAATTTTGGATGAAAAATTTTTTTATTTAATTATTTAATTTTTAATATTACTTTATAAAAATATATAATTTTAAATTTTAAATAATTTAAATATATTTTAATTAATATAAATGATTTTAAATTAATATTTTTTAATAATATTTATTTTTAAAAAAGTTTATTTATTAAGAACTTTATCAAACCCACTATAATATAAAAAATTAATTATACAAAACACTATAATAATTATAAATTAAATAATGTTGAATTTGGATGATATTAAAATATATTCACAGCTGTAGCTTTAAAATGTGTCCATACTTCTTTTCCTATATTTAATTCCATTTCTAAAAAGGATTGGCGCGTGAGAAAAACTATTAATGGTTCTTTTATATCTATCATTAATTTTATTAAGGCTCCTTGATCTATTATTTCCTTTATTTTTCCTTTAAAAACATTTTTCGCACTTGTTTGGACTTCATATAAAGAAACTAAGACATCTTCAGGTCTTAAACTTAGATGTACAGATCCTTCTTTTTCTTGGTTTGAATAAATGGATATATTTCCTGTATCTATAATTGTTAAACCTTTATCAATTTTTTTTGCAATACCTTGAAATATATTTTCCACACCTACAAAGTCAGCTACAAATTCGTTAGAAGGATGTCTAAAAATATCATCTAAATTCCCTACTTGAATTACTTCACCTTTTTTGATAACAGCTATTCTATCAGCTAACATTAGTGCTTCATCAAAGTTATGAGTTACATGAATAATTGTTATATCAAATTCTTCGTGTATGTTTCTCAGTTCTTTCATTAACTCTTCTTTGATTTTTTTATCAAGGGCACTTAATGGTTCATCCATGAGAATAACTTTGGGTTGAAGAATTAATGCTCGTGCTAATGCTGTTCTTTGCTGTTCACCTCCACTTAATGTCCTGGGTAAACGATTGGATAGATGGCTAATACTTAGAAGTTCCATCATTTCATTTACTTTAAGTTTTATTTCATCTTTTTTCACATTCCGTATATTTAATCCAAATGCAATGTTTTCAAAAACAGTCTTATGGGGAAATAACATATAATTTTGGTAAACAAACATGATTCCTCTATTTTCAAGGGGATCGAATGTTATATTTTCCCCGTCCAGATATATTTCTCCAGAATCAGGAAGATAAATTCCTGATATTAATTCTAAAAGCAGTGTTTTTCCAGACCCACTTGGACCTAATATGCAGAAGTACTCATTATCATTTATTTCAAGGCTAAGATTGTTTATTTCAAATCCTTTCCATTTTTTTGATATATCATTGATCTTTATCATAATTTCCCCATCCCCTCATAACCACTCTAACTATAAAGAAAAATATTAAACATAATGATATAAGAATCACTGCTATAGGAAGTGAATCTGCTAATCCAAGCCCCACAAATCTATTGTAGATAAGTAGAGGTGCCGTTGTTGGATAGTATGCAAGAATTATAATGGCTCCAAATTCACTTATTGCTCGAGCCCAACTCATAATTGATCCAACCATAATATCTCTAAGAGATAAGGGTAGAGTTATTAGGAAGAAAGTTTTTAAACTTCCAGCACCTAAGGTTCGCGCTACTTTTTCCATACGAGGATCAACACCTTCAAATCCTTCTCTTGCAGAGTTAACAACAAAAGAAGAACTCACAAAAAGCATTCCAATAACAACACCCAAGAATGCATCACTAAATCTGAGACCTAATTTAGATAATGGTTCTCCAAGAACTCCAGTTGATGTGAAAACTAATAAAAGAGCTATACCACTTACTGTATGTGGAATTACGATGGGTATATCAATTACAGCTTCAACAAACCTTTTTCCCATGAAGTTATATCTTGCTAATATATATGCTAAAGGCACACCAAATAAAACTGCAAGTAGGGTTGATATAAGTGCTGCATAAACACTGTAAAATAAGGAACTTATAACTTCACTATCTTGAAGACTTGATATTATAGAACTTGGACTTGAAGATAACATTAAGTTAATTATAGGTATCAATATAAAAAGAAAAAGAAATGATCCCATAAAAGCAAAAAAAATTGTTGTGTAATCTACTCTTTTCATGATTTTATTACTCACTTTAAGAATTAATCAAAAATTTAACTACAAGTATAATGTTTCATTACTTTCTTTCAATCATATATAATCAAAGTTTAAATTAAAATTTTTAATTATAGTCATTTTGGAAAAGTTCTTAAATTTTGGATGATAATCTTTTTTATTAAATTATTTAATTTCAAATATTAATTTATAAGAACCTATAATTTTAAATTTTAAATAATATAAATTCATGTTAACTAATATAAACAATTTTAAATTAATATAATTCAATAATATTTATTTTTAAAAAAGTTATTTATTAAGAACTTTATCAAAACCATTATAATTATATTTTATATTATTAAACAATTATTTAGTTATATTTATATTAATTAATTTAAATTAAATATTACTTATTTTAAAATAAATAATATTTTAAAATAAATAATATATTTACTTTAATAATATAAATCATATTATCTTAAAAATTAAAGAAAAAATAAAAAAATATCTACTTGATAAATATTTAAATAAACAATGATATTTTAAATCATAGGATGATGTAAACATTTGCGGAGTTTTTTAAAGTTTTATATTTCATTTATAAATAAAAGATAATTTTCACAACCCTTCACACTTTTTTAAACCGTCAACCATAGAAACTTTTATTTATTATTAAGATTACAATTAAGTAATAAAATTTCTAAATCATTAAAAACATGAAGATTATGCCTAAAATTTTTTCATTAAATTATATCATGAAGCTTATAAAAACTTGGAAGCTTATAAAAACTTAAATTAAGAAAATATAGGTTTTTTAAATAATAAAAATCTAATTGTTATAGGACATTATAAATATCTAATTGTTATAGGACATTATAAATAAAAAAAAATAGGAAAAATAAATTATTAATAAAATTGTATTATTATGGAAGTGTTAATATTTCAGAACATAAAATGGAAGAAAATAAAATAGAAATAAATGGTTTAGATGGATTAATTACAGATATTAAAATAGTTCCTGCATATAATCTCTATTGGAAAGGAAAAGAGTATTTACTTAATGATAAAAAGTTTAATCTTATAAATGCAATTAATATCTATGGTTCAATTACTA
>JAITOM010000327.1 GCA_031289975.1 Methanobrevibacter sp.
ATAAATTCGTTCAACTTGCATGGCTTAATCGAATCCCAATAGCAGTAGCCTCTGCCAGGATCAAACAGATTTGACAGAGAAAAAAATCATGAAAAATGACTCTTTCCAAAAAATAAAAACAATAGAAGTACTAAAAATCTAAAAACGACAAAAAAATAGACAGGAAAATATAATAACACTTAATAAAAATATTATGCCATAAAATAAATAAGAAACATAATAAAATAAACTAAATATCACCACATCTACCAAAAACCAACATCAAACCACAAAACCAATGTTTTGAGTTCTCACCGAAAAATGATCATACAATGTTAATTTTAAATAAAATACTCATTTTTGAATTAATTAACCAAAATATGTAATTTACTCAAATAAGCACGAAAATTCTAATATAATAAATTTTTATAAACAAACTCTTTTTTAAATTCATTTAAACTTAAAATATTTTGCTTATAAAAAAATTTAGCCCTATGTGGAATAAAAATAATCTTCATAGCAAAATGTAAAATACATCATAACTCCAATCAACGCCAAAAAACATAAGGCACAACCAATACATACAGACCTGACAACAACAAAATAAAACAGAAAAAATTGCAAAACAAATATTAAACAAAAATAATTGATAAATAGATTAAATAAAGTATAATTTCTCATTAAACTTTTACAAAATAATCTAAAAATATTAATTTATATTTCAATTGAATTAAAAATTAAAGAGAGATACTATAAGCTTATTTTCCAACTCATATTCATGAACTTTTTTATTTACACAGAAATCAAATTTAATGCATGAATCAAAGTTTAAAAAAATATTTTCATAATACACCATTTTATTTAATAGTTAACTTTAAATAGTTTAATTCTCCAAAGTAGTTATATGTTAAATATAATACCTGTAATGGATTTAATGAATGGAATAGCTGTTACTGGTAAGTCAGGGAATAGAAATAGCTATCTTCCCCTTAAAACTATCTTTTCTCCAAATTCAAATCCTTATTCAATAGCTAAATCCTTAAAAATATCTGGTGCTAATGAGCTTTATATAGCTGATTTAGACATAATTGAAAAAAAAGGACATAATTTAAATAGTATTAAAATGATGAACTCCCTGATTCCATTAATTTTAGATGCTGGAATTAAAAACTTGAATTCATTCAGATTTTTCTTAGATTTTGCTTATAAGATAATTGTAGCAACTGAAACTATTGAATCAATAGAAGAAATTCATAAGATATTTGATAAATTTCCAAAAGAAAGAATTGTAGTTAGTGTAGATATAAAGAATAATAATCTTTACACTAATAGTGAGGATTTTAATTTAAGTTTAGATGAATTTAAAAAAGAATTAATGGCTATTTCTCCTAATGAAATTATACTTTTAGATATATCTCGTGTTGGAAATGAGGGTGGTATTAACATTGGATTAATTAATAGATTCAAGGAATTTAAGGATAAATTAATTTTAGGTGGAGGAATGAGAAAAGAAGACTTAAATTTTACAGAAAATCTTGGAATCAAAAAAGTTTTAGTTGGTACTGGATTACATAAAGGTGAAATTCCTTTAAATAGCTATAAATTATAAGATTAAATTACCTTAATTCTACTTTAGTGCATTATTCAATGTAATAAAAATGGAAGTACAATGAATGGTATGAATGCAGCGATAATAAAAATTCCAACTCCAACAATTGTTATATATTTATGTCTATCCATTATACCATTAATCATTAATAAAAATCCTAAAAATCCTAAAATAGCTGGTAGAATGTGAGAAAATATCATTGTTACATTTACACCAAAGTCCATATTAATCCCCTATTTATTATCATTATAAAAATATTTTTAAATTCTTTTATTTTTAAATTCTTTATAAAATATTTAATATTACTATTTCTAAATCCTTTTTAATTAATTTTAAATCCTTTTTAATTAATATATAAAAATTCTTAATATGATACTTTTTTAATTAATATAAAAGAATTTAATATATTATAGTAGTTTTGATAAATTTCTTAATAAATAATTTTTTTAAAAATAAATATTATTAAAAAATATTTATTTAAAATTATTTATATTAATTAAAATAAATTTATATTAATTAAAATATATTTATATTATTTAAAATTTAAAATTATAGATTTTTATAAATTAATATTTGAAATTAAATAATTTAATAAAAAAATTATCATCCAAAAAAAAATTATCATCCAAAATTATTTTAAATTTTAAGAACTTTTCCATAATGATCAACTTTTCATCAACTTTTCCATAATGATCATATATTATAATACAATATATTATAATTATATATTAATAACTAAGATATTATATTTATAAATAATTAGAAAAAGTTAGATCATATAAATACTTTTAATTAATAAATGGAGGAGTTAAAATTAGCAGTAGTGAAACTGATGTTAACATGATGTGCGGATTAGAAATACATGTACAATTAGATACCAATTCAAAACTATTTTGTGATTGTAAAACGAATTATCAAGAAGTTTCCCCTAATACTAATATATGTCCAGTATGTTTAAATCAACCAGGTGCAAAACCTTATCCAACAAATGCTAAAGGATTAAGAAATGCTTTAATGATAGCTTTAATGTTAAATTGTAAAATAGACCAAAATTTAATATATTTTTTAAGAAAACATTACAACTATCCTGATTTACCATCTGGTTATCAACGAACTTCTCTTCCAATAGGATATGAAGGAGAATTAAATGGAATTAGAATCAGAGAAATACATGTTGAAGAAGACCCTGGTCAATTTAAACCAGACCAAGGAATTGTTGATTTTAATCGTTCTGGCATTCCATTAGTTGAAATTGTAACTGAACCAGATATATTCTCTCCAGAACAAGCACGGATATTTTTAAGGGAATTGATAAGAGTTTTAAAATATAGTAATAGTGCTCGTGGAGAAGGAACAATGAGGGCAGATGTTAATATATCACTTGATGGTGGTAAAAGAGTTGAAATAAAAAACATAAACTCTATTAAAGGTGCTTACAAAGCATTGAAATTTGAAATGCTAAGGCAAAAAAATTTAATTAAAAGAGGAATAGAAATACAGCAAGAAACAAGAGCCTTTGTTGAATCTCAAATGATAACTGTATCTATGAGACTTAAAGAGGATGCTGATGATTATAGATTTATTCCTGATCCTGACTTGCCACCAATAGCTATTAGCGATGATGAAATCATTGATGTGAAAGAAAACATGCCTGAAGCACCGCATAATAAGGTTAAAAGATTTATTGAACAGTACAGTATTGATGAAGAATCGGCTAAGGTTTTAACCTCAGAATTAGAATTAGCTAATGCATACGAAGAAATTGTTAAAAAGGTGGATCCTAAGTTTACTGCTTCATGGATGAGAGATGAGCTTAAAAGAGTTCTGTATTACAATAAACTTGATTATAAATCAAGTAATATAAGCTCAGATAAGATTATACAGCTATTAGAATTATTAACAAATAAAGAAATAACTACAAAAGCTGGACAAAGAATTATTGAATATATGGTTGATAGTCCTGAAGTTCCAAGAAAAATAGCTGAAAAATTAAACTTAATTGGAATAGTTAGTGATGATGAAGTAGTGAATGCTGCTAAAATAGCTATTGAAGAAAATCCAGAAGCCGTTAGTGATTATCATATAGGTAAAAAATCTTCAATGAATTTCTTAGTAGGTCAAGTAATGAAACAAACAAGAGGAAAAGCTGACCCTAAAAAGACTGTTAAGATATTGAATGATTTACTTAACAAATAATATTAAGTTAAAAGATATGTGATTGTTTTAGTTTTTTGGTACTGCAAAAGAGGATGAAATTCAAATCTAAAATCTGGTTTTTAGGCAGGAAAACTTAGACCATATTTGAGTTTTTAGCAACAAAAATTTAGACCATATACATGTCATTAAACTTTTTATCATATGTTTTTAATCATCCTAATTTTACACAACCAAACACTAAATCTCTTTTTTCACAAACCTAAATTTTCTATCAATTACACAGATCGCATTATCTCTTAATACTGTTCTTTGTGATTTATGTCTTCCAATTTTAGCTATTATTCGCACATCATCTATTTTTCTTGCTTCTACTATTATCCTGTCTCCTTTTAATGTATCTCCCTTTTCTGTGCATATAATCATTTATTCTAACCTCCCTTCTTTTTCAAGTTCATTAGTTATTTTAATCACTAATTCAAGATCGAATTCAAGATTTTCAGCTACTTCAGATATATAAGCTTCTTTGTAATTTTGATAGTAACCCAATACTTCTTTTTTAGCTGTATCATAATCTATATCCCTAAGTTTAATTACTTTGATTGCTTTTAATTTATCTCTTATAGCCTCTCTTACAAAATCAGAATTACTAAGAAATATTCCAGCATTAACTAAATTATTTATTTCTTGGTGTTCTACTGCTGTTAATTTAGTAGCTACACTTTTATTATTTTTAATTATTTTTTCTTCTGTGGCTATCACCATATTATCACCAATATTATACAATATATTTTACTAATTATATAATATATGGTTTACTATATATAACCTTTACAATGAAATAATAAAAAATTAGATAAATAAATAATTACAAACATTTTTACATCACTATATTAAAAATTTCAGTGTTTTGTGAAATTAATTATTTTTAATTTAGATAGTAATTATATAAATTCAATTAAATATTTATAATTTAAAATTGGTGTATAATGTTTTAATCTTAATTTAAGAGATAAATATCAATTTTTTAAAAAATATGTTTTAAAAAATTTTTTGAATAGAATCTTTTAAAATTTACAAAACACTATTTATCAAAACCAATATAAAATTAAATAATTTAATAAAAAATAATTACTTTTTCTTTATAGTGGTTTTGATAAAGTTCTTAATAAATAAACTTTTTTAAAAATAAATATTATTAAAAAATATTAATTTAAAATCATTTATATTATTTAAAATTTACAGTTATTGATTTTTATAAAGTAATATTAAAAATTAAATATAGTGTTTTGCAAAATTATTTTCTTTTATTTATATATTAATTTATTTAAAATTCAATTAAATATTTGCAATCAGAAATTATTTTTGTTTCTTTAAATTATTTAAATTAAATTTAAAAGAGTAAATATTAA
>JAITOM010000336.1 GCA_031289975.1 Methanobrevibacter sp.
TGTTATCGAAGATAACTTAGGAAAATCGAAGATTTTTCGTTTCTAAGTTAAAACTAAAGTTTTTAAAGTGCCAAAATTTGGTTCTTGACTACAATCAAAATATATTTATATTATTCAAAATTTAAAATTATGAATTTTCATAAACTGATATTTAAAATTAAATAAATTAATGGCTCTATCAAAAATTTGGATGATAGTAATTGTTATGAGATATTAATAACAACTGTTTTAATTAAAAAAAATATTAATGTATGGGGCTTCAAGATTTGGTAGAATCAGATGACACTACGAAATAGAAAAACTATTTTTTAGTATTCAATCTTTTAGTATTCATAATTTTAAAACCTGTCACCGAATTTTGACAGATCCACTTAATACAAAAAATTATCATTTTAAAATTTAAGAACTTAACCATAATGACTATATCGATATTTTTAATCTATTTTTAATAATTTAATCATAATAAATGTATTTATATTAATAAAAGAGAATTAAAAACATGGTTGAATATATTAAACATCCATTGCTTATAGCAAATACTGTTGAATCAAGAATTTATCAACAAGTTTTAGCTGCAGATGTTTTAAAAAAAGGGAACACTATGGTTGTTGCTCCCACCGCCTTAGGAAAAACGATAATTGCTGTTCTTTTAGCTGCAGATAGGTTAAATAAATTTAAAAACTCGAAAATACTTGTTTTAGCACCAAGCAAACCACTTACAATCCAACATGAAGAGAGTTTTAGAACTTTCTTAAGTATTTCTTCTACTTCGATTACTGGTGCTATAAAAACAGATGAAAGAGGAAAACGGTGGGATGAGTCCCAAGTTATTTGTGCAACTCCACAAACTGTTGAATCAGATCTTTTAAATAGAAGATATTCTTTAAAAGATATTTCACTCGTTGTTTTTGATGAATGTCATCATGCTGTTGGGTCTTATGCTTATGTCTATTTAGCTGCTCGTTATATGAATGAAGGAAAAATTCCCCTAATTCTTGGTTTAACGGCATCACCTGGTTCTGATAGTGAAAAAATTAAGAGTGTGTGTGAAAATCTTTATATTGAGAATATAGCCATTAAAACTGAGGAGGATTTGGATGTTAAACCTTATTTTAATCCAATTGAAATTGATTGGATTAAGGTTAAAATGAGTAAAGAATTAAATAAAATTAAAGAACATCTTGATAAGGCATTAACACATAGATTAAAAATGCTTAAAAACTTAGGTGTGATATCCACAATTTCATTAGGTAAAAAGGATATATTAAAAGTAAGAGGTCAGGTCCAAAATAGAATAGCTCGAATGGTTGCTCCTCCAAAAGAATGTTATAGAGCAATATCTTTAATAACTGCAGTTATTAATATTCAACATTCTCTTGAACTTTTAGAAACTCAAGGAATAAATCCTGCTAATAAATACTTTGAAAAATTAAGAATAAAAACTACAAAAGCAGCAAAAAGTTTACTTGCTGATCCTGATTTTAATACTGCTGTTAGACTTACAAAACAATCCATTAAACATGGTTGGGAACATCCCAAGCTTAAAAAGTTAATTGATATTTTAAAAGAAGAATTGAATATTGAAAATAATCAAATTAATAGACCAAAAATTATTGTTTTTACTCAATTTAGAGATACTTTAAATATGATTTATGAAAAATGTGAAGAGGAAGGAATTAATTCTGTAAAATTTTTTGGGCAGGGAATAAGTAATGGAGAAAAAGGTCTTAGTCAAAAGGAACAGAAGCAAATAATTAAATCGTTTAGGGTTGGAAATCATGATGTTTTAATCTCAACAAGTGTTGCTGAAGAAGGTATTGATATTCCTTCAGTGGATTTAGTGGTTTTATATGAACCCGTCCCATCTGAAATTAGAATGATACAAAGAAGAGGTCGAACTGGTAGAAAAAATCAGGGGAAAATGAAAGTTTTAATTACAGAAGGGACAAGAGATGAAGGATACTATTGGTCAAGCCAAAGAAAAGAAAAGAAAATGAAAACTCAACTTATTAATGTTTTTAAAGATATAAATTTCGATGAATTAAAGCCTGTTAAATCCAAAATTATTGAAAGAAAGGATAATGATATTAAAAAAATTCTTAATGAGGACACTAAAAAAGGAAATTCAGCTAAAAAAAAGGAAATTGTTGTCTATGCTGATTCAAGAGAAAGTAATTCTAAGGTTTTAAGGGCTTTAGATACTTTATCTGTTGAAGTTCAGATTAGAACCATGTCAGTTGGTGATTATCAAGTTAGTGATGACGTAGCAATTGAAAGAAAAACAGCTAAGGATTTTATTGATTCTATTATAGATAAAAGATTGTATAAACAGGCAAGATTAATGAAGGAAGAATTTAAAAAACCTATTATTATACTTGAAGGTGATGACTTTTACTCTGGATTTCTAAATCCTGATGCTATTAGAGGTTCAATGGCTTCAATTGCTATTGATTTTGGAATTCCTATAATTCCTACAAGAAACCATGATGATACCGCAGCCATGATAAAAAGAATAGCTATTAGAGAACAAGCTGATAATGAAAGAATTGAAGTGCAAATTAGAACAGAAAGAAAGCCTGTAAATACATGGGAACAACAACTATTCATTGTAGAATCTCTTCCCCATATTGGACCTGTCACTGCAAAAAAATTATTAGAAAAGTTTGCAACTGTTCAAAATATTATAAATGCTACAGAATCCGAATTACAAGAAGTTGATGGGATTGGGAAAAAAACTGCTAAAGATATTAATTCTCTTTTAAGTAAAAAATATCTTTACTTCAAGGATGAAAATGAAAATAAAAAATTAGTTTAGATATTTATTTCTATTAATCCAATAAACACTTCAAAGATGAATTAATAAATTTAAAGATGAAATTTAAATCTATTGTATAATTTTATAAAGAGGGATCAAATGAAATTTGTTATAGATGAAAGAGGTAAAAAATACATTTTAAGTGATGAAATTGACTTTCAATCTGATTTAGGAATAATTAAAAAAGAAGACATTGAAAAATCAGATATCGGGGACAATTTAATCACACATCTTAACAAGGAATTTAAAGTTATTAAACCTAATATAAATGATTTCATTGAGTTAATGAATAGGCAATGCTCAATTTTAATTCAAAAAGATATTGGTGTTGTACTGGCTCATACTGGTATAGGATCAGGAGACAAAGTTGTTGATGCGGGAACAGGAGCTGGAGCAATACTATTACATTTTGGAAATGTTGTTGGTGATAGTGGAATGGTTTACAGTTATGAAATAAGAGAAGATTTTGCTAAAATAGCTAAAGAAAATATAGATTCATTTGGTTTAACCAACATTCAAATTAAAAATAAAGATATTAAAAAGGGAATTGATGAAGAAAATATTGATTTAGTATTCTTAGACCTTATAAAACCTTATGAAATAATTGAAGATGCATATGAATCATTGAAATTAGGGGGATGGATAGCGATTTATGGTGTTTATCTTGATGGAATTCAAATTTCACACAGAATTCTTAAAAAAGTTGGCTTTAAAAATATTTCGATTGTTGAAACCTTGAATAGAGAATATGAAGTTAGAACTCATGGTATAAGACCAAAAACACGAATGGTTGGTCATAGTGGCTATCTATTATTTGCTCGTAAATTATAATCAAAGTCTTTAGATCAATTGATACTCGCCCTGTCTAAAGACAGGGGATTCTTGTTGATTAGAACTCATATTGTGGAGTTCCTTCTCTCAAAGCTTTTAACCCATTACCCAGGGGCGATTTAAACAATTATAAACCTCTATTTAATATATTAATAGCAGCATTAATGTCACGGTCATGTTGAGTATCACAAATAGGACATTTGGGGTTTCTGTTGTTTAAGTCTTTTGTTTTTAAGACTTTACGACCAC
>JAITOM010000355.1 GCA_031289975.1 Methanobrevibacter sp.
ATAGACTGCTTTAGAATTCGAGTAGAAGACTTGTTTGATGGGGTAGGGATGTAAGCTTTGAGGTTTTTTCCGAATTGTTTAGTCCGCTGCTTCCAATCGTTCGCTTGCATTTTTTCTGTTTTATTTTTTTGTTGTCTTTATTTTTTTGGCTATTGTTTTATTGGTTTTTTATAGAACTTATTTTGGCTTGATGATTATATTGAGTATTTTTTTGGTGTTTTGGTTTTGGTGTATTCAGTTTGGGGTGAATTGTGTTTGAATAATTATTCTTTTTTATTTTATAAATAATTAAATAATTTAAATTTAAAAATCATCAATGAAATATTATTAAATGTAAAAAAGTCATGATTTAATTAGATTATAAAATTAATAAAATCATGTTTTTGGTTTTGGCGACCATGGCGTTAGTGTTCCACCTGGTCTCGTTTCGATCCCAGAAGTTAAGCCTATTCGTGTTTTGGTTTTTGTACTATGGATTTTATCTATGGGAATTCCATTTTGTTGCCAACCATTTTTACTATCATATTTTTTATATTTTATTTTTCATTTTATTATTATCTTTTACAATTTTATTATTATCTTTTACATATATTTCATTGAAAAACTTTTAAAAAAGGCAATGTAAAATTAGCATGGATTTTTTGCAATTGAAAATTATGCTAAATTTGATGATATGTATATGATTTAAATTTTTCCTTGATGAAAACCAAATTTCAGATATTTTGAGTAAAAAGTTAAAAATAATTTATCAGTTGGATTTTTCACAGCTCTAAATATGGCACTGTAAAAAGGGGGATGAAAATTTAAAATCTTGAATTTTGGTTTTTAAGCAGAAAAAATTTAGATCATATACTTGTTATCAAATTTTTAGCATATTTTCTAATTTTTATTTAAAAATTCATGCTAATTTTATACTGCCATTTGTGCTATAAAATATTTGGAGAATAATTAATATGATTAAAAAACTGACTTTTAGAAAGAAATTAAGAATTGGTCTATTTTTAAGTATTTTGATTGTTTTATTAAGTGGTCTAACATTAGGATCGGCTATTGGAAATGAAACAATTGAAGTTCGTATGGGAGACCAATTCATTATAGATTCGTGGGAACATAGTTTTGAATATGATAGTGATTATATTTCAATGGTTGTTAATGCTAATGGAACTGAAACATTTACACCATTGAAAGTAGGAAACACAACAATAAATCATAGATCTTACCCTAAAGGTGGTATTAACACATATAATGTTAGTATTAGAGAATTAACTTTTATGGAATATATTTCAAAGTTGATAGATGATTTTTTCAATAACTTAAAAAAATAATAACTTAAAAAAATAAATAATCATTAACTTGTTTAGAATATTCATTATTTTTTTCTAAATATAGTGATGTAAAAATGTTTGTAATTAATCATTTATTTCAAATATCTTAATTTTAAAAATTTCAAATTAATATTAAATTAATTTCTTAAATAATAATTTTTATTTTATTATTTTTAAAAATAAGAATTATAGTTTTTTTAATTAAAAATTTAATAATTATTCTTCATTTTTAAAAATTTATTACTTAAAAGCATTATTTCATACACTATAGTTTTAATTTTTTTTTAAATAGATTTAATTCTTTTAGAATATTCTTTTATTTCATTTAAATTAAAATGAAGTTTTCCATTCATTATTGCTCTTGCAATTGATATGCCTGATGCTCCTACAGATAGCATATCCTTAGCAGATTTAATGTCTACAATTGAATTGTTTCCTATGATGAAAATATCAGTATTTTTATTTATTTTTTTAATAATTTCTAAATCTCCATAAGAAGTTCCTAATTTCATGCAATCAAGATGTAGGAAGTCAGTATTTAAATCATTGATAATTTTTGAAATATGTATTGTATCCACACCTTCAACATTAGCTCTTATTTTTACAGAGGTTTTAGATTTAGATTTTTTATTAAGTTCTTTAAGGAATTCTTCAAAATATTCTGGCTTTTTCATCATAGATTGACCACAGTTTATATTGGTAAGTTCTTGTTGTCTACAATGAGCATTTAACTCTATTACATCTATATTTTTAATCTTACTAATTTCAATAATTGGATCAGGTGTTGTTGCTCTTAGATTAACTGAAACTAAGATGTTGAACTCTTTTTTAATGTTGTTTACTTCGTTTTCAATGTGATTTATCACATCTTCTTCATCTATTTTAAATTCTTTCCTGTCTCTTTTTAGTATTTCTTCGCATGCTTTTATAGTTTCTTTATCAATGTTGTATCCACCTATTGTAACCATATCAAATCCATAAGGAATTAGCTGTTTTACAAATTTTGAATCTGTAATTCCTGCCATTGGTGCAACTACAATAATAGAAAAAACCTCTTTTGATGTTTATTAAATGTAAACTTTTTAAAAATATATTTACTTAAGAAACTGGGCAACAATTCCAAAATTAATGAAAAAACCATTGTTTTTTCTATGTTTATGCATGACTACATATATGGGACATAACTTTTATATCAATTTATAGCATGAAAAAATAATTGTTGCCCAATTTCTTAAATGATTTTTTTGGATGTTTCATCTTCAAGAATGTGAACAATTTTATTGTTATTCCCTTCTCGGATTGTTTCTAAACCTAAATCTGATAAATAAGCTGCATCTTCTGCATTATTACTTCTACCAATTCCTGCTTTATGGGATATTCCTATTTCTTCCTTTATTTTTTCAATAATATCTATTAATTCTTGGGGTGATAGTCCATTACATGGTGACATGAAGTTATCTCCACCAATAAAGAATAATAATGCTCCTTTTTTAATTAATTTTGTCATTAAATAGTGTTGAGCTTTATTTACAATAAAATTGGTATCAAATGCAGGTTCATTGTCTGTTAATGTTTCTGTTATTCCATTAATATCTATATGTGCTATTTGTATATAGCTATCTTTTTCATCAACAAGGCTATCAATAGCTAAAGTCTCTTTTCTTTCAGCAGATTGAGCCCCACCTTTTTTTTGTAATGCTTTTGTAGCTAATTTCTGGGCTTTGTAAGGTGTTTCTCCAGTACCCACCCCCATACTTATTGTTATTGGGAATCTATTTCTAATTGACCTTTGAATTCTAAAATGATCTTCTCTATTAATTCCATTTGTAATTGCAAGCATATTATCAAATCTTGTAAAGAAAACTAACCCTTTTTTAGCTGCAAATTGTCTTTGAACATCTGCAAAAAGTTCTGCTTGCAATATTTGAATGTCTGATTCATTACGCGGTTTAGGAGTAACAGTCCAAGGCCCATAGTTATCAATCTGTATTAAAGTCATCTGTATCATTTAATTTCACCAAAATTTAGCCACATTTTTCATTAATTAATTATATAATACTACATTTTCATTAATTGCTATATACTGCCACATTATTTTAAATAATTACCTAAATTTATTAAATTTAATAATTGATTTTTAGTTTATTTTAAACTTAATATTTAATTATTATTAATTGTATAAAAAGTTTATTAATATAACTTTTGTTTTTTTATTTAATGTTTTATAAACCATTTTTTAAATTTTCACTTTGAAAGATTTATCCAACATCTTAAATTTAATTTAATAGTAAGAACATCAGATCAAGCAAAGAAATTTAGAGTATGAATAATCCTAAGGATATCAAAAAGAAATATAAAACTATTAATGGAATATTAGAATATTTAGCTTTGAAATGAGATAAATCCTGCTGATAATTCTAAAATGAAGAAAGATTAGGAAATCATATATTTTCTATCTTTTTAAAACGATGCTTTGAAAAATAAGGAAATATAATGAGAAAAAGTTAGAAACAAACCCACATATCTAAAATTCCACAAAACTTTACACACTTAATTAAGAGATACATTTAAATATAATGACTTACTAATTAACTTTGATAATGGCAAAGTTATATAATTAATGCTCATTATTATATAAATAAAAAATATTTTATATAAAAAATGTGGAGATGTGAAATTATGGCAAAAAATGAATTACCAATTGCACCTGTTGCAAGATTACTTAAAAATGCTGGTGCTGAAAGAATAAGTGAAGATGCGAAAGTAGTGTTAGTTGAAGCATTAGAAAATTATGCTACTGTTGTAGCAGAGAAATCTCTTTCTTATGCAAAACATACTGGTCGTAAAACTGTTAAAGCTGGAGATATTAACTTAGCTGTTGAATCACAAACATGTAAATGTTAATTTATTAATATTTACTTTTTATTTTACTTTTTTTTATTGTAGCATTCAAAAGTATAATACAGGCAAAGTATAATAATGGGATTATAGTTTAGAACCAAGTTTTGTGTACTTTAAAAATATTTTAATTTTTAAAACTATCTATAGTAATTTTGATAGAGTTCTCAATAAATAACTTTTTTAAAAATAAATATTATTAAACTATATTAATTTAAAATTCTTTATATTAATTAAAATAAATTCATATTATTTAAAATTTAAAATTATAGATTTTTATAAATATATATTTAAAATTAAATAATTTAATGAATAAAATTATCATTCAAAATTTAAGAACTTTTCAGTAAGGACTATAATAAAATTTATATCTAATAAAATTCATTAATTTATAATTAAATATTTTATTTTAAATATTTTAGTTTATTTATTTTTTAAAAATAATAATTTTAATTTCAAAAAATTGATTTTAAGAAAAATTTTAAGTTTTTAACTATTATTAGACAAATAAAAAGTGATTATTATTAAATATTTTTTTAATATTATGACTATTATTTGAATTGAAAGTATTATTTAAATTGAATATTATTATAAATTACATGAATAAAGATTTAATTTGGTGTTATTAATGTATTTAGGTAGAATATTAGCAATAGGGATGAGTAAAGAAAATAAACCTTTTATTGCTTATAGGGTATCAAGCAGGTCTTTTCCAAATAGAAGAGTGAATGTATCTAAAACAACTGCTTCAATAATCCCAAAAGAAGGATATGAAAAGGATATTTTTGAAAATCCTTATATAGCCTATAATTGTTTAAAAATAGTTGATAATATAGGTGTTATAACAAATGGTTCTCACACAGATATTATTGCTGATAAAATAAACTCTAAAATGAATTTAAAAGATGCTTTAACTTTATCTCTTTTTGCAATGGATTATGAGAAAGATGATTTTAACACTCCAAGAATAGCTGGTGTTGTTAATCCAGATGAATATGAAGCTTATATTGGTATTGTGACTCATGAGAAAATTTTAGTTGAAAAAATTGACTATGGGGTAGCTAAATTCATATCTACTTACGAACAACAAACTCCAAAGTTAGTTGAATTTCCAGTTGAAAATTCTAAAGATCTTGCAGAATTTATTTTTAATAAAGGAGAATTTAAAAATTTCACAAATCCAGTTTCTTCTATTGGATCTATTTATGATGATAAATGGACAATAGAGTCCATTGATTAATAACGTTATCATAATGGGCAATAATTATGATATAAACATGAATTTTGAATTAAAAACAATAAAATCTTTTAAAATATAAACTATCTCTAAAATTTGTTAAGAGATCCAACTTTCTAAAAAATTGAATTATAATCTATAAGATTTATTATATTACCATCACCAGAATAAGTCTTAGTTATTTCACTAAAACAAGGATAACGATATAATATTGATGCCGTCTAAATTTTCACTGATAAGCTTTATTAGTATTAATTTTGGAGTGGTATCAAAAATTTAACTGAAATCAAATTTTTATTTTAAAAAAACTTTAAAATTTCAATAAGACTTAAAATCATCGCTCATGTATACTTATCAATTGCAAAATAAAATTATTTTGAAAGCTTTTTCATAGAAGTTTTGACAGAAATTAAGAAAGCATGCTTTTATTAATACATATTTAGAAAGATTTTTCTTTGAAATTCCTCTAAATATATTTAAAAAAGGTCTTAATAAAGAATTTCTATTTTCACAATTGTTATTATGTAAATAAAAAATTTTAATATGTCATTAACATTTTCATCTTAACTTTCTTTTTCTAAAGATAAGTTTCATCTTACCAATTTATTTATAATTTAATTAAAAAATTCATCAATTATTTAATAATTTAATTTAATAACTATTTAAATCATGAGTCAAACTATTAAAATAATGGAAGATAATATGAAAATTGAATTAATTGGATTAAAATACATACCCCTCATAAACGAAAAAACAGATTTATCTAAACTAATCGTAGATACTCTTGAAAAACAAAAGTTCAATATTGAGGACGAAGATATTATTTTAATAGCTGAAACCTTAATATCAAAATCTGAAAATAATATCATTGAATTGGATAAAATCAAAGCAAGTGAAAAAAGTATTAAAATAGCTAAGAAAGTTGGTAAAAGACCTGAACTTGTAGAATCTATTATTAATGAATCTAAGGAAATAATAACTATTGGGAGGGATTTCATAATAGCTGAAACTAAACATGGATTTGTTTGTGCAAATGCAGGAATTGATGAATCTAATGTCGAATTAGGATTTGCAACACCTATTCCTATTAATCCTGACAAATCAGCCTCAAAAATTAGGAAAACATTGGAAAATAAATACAATATAAACTTAGCTATTATAATAACGGATACTCAAGGACGAGCTTTTAGAAATGGAGCTGTTGGATTAGCCATTGGATCTTCTGGAATAGATCCTTTATGGAAAAGGAAAGAAGAAAAGGATTTGTATGGTAAAGAACTTAAAACTACTGAAATAGCTATTGCTGATGAATTATCTGCTGCAGCATCTTTAATCATGGGTCAAGCTGATGAAGGAATGCCAATTGTAATTATAAGAGGATTTTCAAACTTTAAAAATCTACGAAACACTGAAGAAGGAATTAAATCATTACTTAGACCAAAGGAACAAGATGTTTTTAGAAAATAATTAATTAAGCTATGAATTTTAATTGTTGGAGATGTTAAGTTGATTACAATTTTATCTGGTGGAACAGGAACTCCTAAGTTAATCCAAGGCATTAAAAGAATTTATGATCAAAGAAAAATAAATGTTATAGTTAACACATTAGAAAATGATTACTTTTCAGGAGTCTATGTTGCTGCAGATATTGACACTGTTATCTACACATTCGCAGATTTAATCAATGATGAAACATGGTATGGACTTAAATATGATACATTCATTACTCATGAAAAGCTTAGTGAATTAAATTCTCCAGAGTTACTTAAGATTGGAGATAAGGATAGAGCTTTAAAGATACAAAAAACTCAATTATTGAAAGATTACAGTCTTAGTAAAACAGTGGATATACAAAGAAAGAATTTAAATATCAAAGCAAAAATAATTCCAATGAGTAATGAAAAATCTCAAATAAAAGTAGTAACAGATATTGGAGATTTGGAATTTCATCAATTCTTAATAGCTAAAAAATCAGAACCTAAGGTTAAAAATATAATATTTAATAAGGTTAAACCATCTGAAGAAGTTATTATAACTATAGAAAAAGCTGATATGGTTATAATCGGTCCATCAAATCCAATTACCTCTATACTTCCAATTATTTCAATGAAAGATGTTGAGAAAGCATTGAAAAAAGCTTATGTTGTAGCTGTATCGCCCATTATAGGTAATAATCCTGTAAGTGGTCCAGCAGGTAAGTTTATGAATGCTTTAGGATATGAAGTATCTGCTTATGGAGTGGCTTCAATATATAGTAGTTTTTTAAATAAATTCATCATTGATAAGGAAGATATTAAATTTAGGAAAAAAATAGGGAAAATAGTTAATGAGGTAGAAATAGCTAACACTAAAATGACCAATATAAATACAAAAGTAGAGCTTGCAAAGCTTATTTTAGATAAATAATAAAATTTAGGCTCATAGATTTTAAAATTTTTTAAATACTGATTAAAAATGAATAGTTAATCTATTAAGCATAATTAAGTTAATTAATCAGAATGGTGTGAAAATTGAAATAAAAATGAATATCAAAGTAAGAGTAAATGATACAGAATATAACAGATTATTAAAAATTCAAGATAAATATAAGGCTCATGTGTATGTTATATTACAAAACTTATTATATTAATTCAAAAAATTTTTTACAAATTATTTTTTTAAATATTATCATTTTTGTTATAGATTTAATTTAAAGAAATAAAACTATTTTCAATATAACTATTTAATTGAATTTTAAGAAATATAGTCATTATAGGAAAGTCCTTAAATTTTAAATGATAATTTTATTTATTAAATTATTCAATTTTAATTATAACTTTATAAACACATATTATTTTAAATTTTAAATAATATAAATTTATTTTAAATTAATATTTTTTAATAATATTTATTTTTAAAAAAATTATTTATTATATTGTAGAACTTAAATTTTTGCAAAAATTGTTACTTTTAATTTTTATTAAAATCATTTTTTTTAAAGTTAAATTATTGTTTTTAAAAATAAATAAAATAAACTATAGTGGAATAAAAAAAGTTTGTAATTAATCATTTATTTTTATTTGCTTAGTTTTTAATAATATTTTTTAATATTTTATTAAATTATTAATTAATAAATTTAATTATTTTATTTTTTAAAATAAATAATA
>JAITOM010000401.1 GCA_031289975.1 Methanobrevibacter sp.
TTTAACTATTTTATTTTTAAAAATAAATAATATTATATTTTTATTTATGAAATTGATAATTTAAAGATATTTTTAAAAAACTCATTACTTAAAAACATTTTTTAGTTCACTATATTAAAGATAAAGACCCAGTTTTAAGCCAAATGGTTATTTTTGAAACTTTAACAGTTTTAAGAAAAATGAATCAAGATGATGAGAAGCTAAAATATGTTTATAATAGTTTAACAGATTTAAAGGTGTATAGTGATGTTGAATATTAATATCAAAGTAAGAATAAATATTATAGAACATTAAGGAGGATGTAAACTTTAATGGAAGTTTGTCATTATTTTAGGTTTCATTTATATATTTTTTTAATCATACAATGATATTCTTTTCCAGTTGTATATATTCCCCAAAATGTCACCACCATGAGGCTGTAATGTAGTGGTTTCAGTAGAAATACCTGTACTGCAAATTAGTGTGGATTTTCACAATTGAAAACAGATGATAAAAGTTTAATGACATATATAGGGGCTAAATGTTTTTCTGCTAAAATCCAAATTCCAGATCGTGAATTTCCATCCTCTTTTTACAGTGCCCTTTTTTTAAACTTTTCGTTATGTGGCATAAATTAAGCAATGTAAAGGAGAGTATTTCGAATCATGATCTCTATTAAATGTGAAATACTCTCATTTATTTTAATAAATATTTTTCTTCTAAAGGTTTGAACCTACAATCAATCTCTTTCCCGTGAACACCAATAGCAAGTAAAAAAACCTTCTTATTAATATAAGGCATGTAATATTTTTTATCATAAATTTGATTAAAAGCATCAGCTATTAACTCATCAAAAGATTTTTCCATAGAAAACTTAACTTCACAGACAATAACAGCATCACCTAAGTTTATAACACCATCAAGAATTCCAATATTCGTATTAATTTCTTCTTGGATTTCAAACCCCGCACCATGCAACCATACTAAAAACAAATCCTGATAAAAAGATTCTTGGGGTATGTGCCTATCATTTGAAATCTTACTAATCATCAATTGTAGATATTTTCTCATTGAATCCTCATCACATTCCCTAAGAGAATTCTTTAAATGCTTATTAAGATATCTAACATTTTTTTTTGAATAATTAGTGAAAACACTTAATAAATTCTCATAAAAAGAAGTTTTAACCTCCATATTCGGAAAATCTAAAAAATAAGAAACAGATCTTCTTTTTTCCACAATCTTTGCAATGGTCAAGTAACCTGTTTGAAATAAAAGAGCTGTGATATCATCGCTAACAGATTCAAAATCCATTAAATCACTTTCACTTAAATTCGATGTTTCAAACAAACCCTCAATATTATCAGGATTCAAAGATCTGCTTTTTATTGTTTTCATTAAAAGTGATGTTGTTCCTGTAGAAAACCAATAATTACCAAAAGTCTTTTGTCTAAACAATTTCAAGGTTGAATAAGGATTATATAATGATATCTCATCATCCCAACTATAACCATCATAACAGACTTTAATATCTTCTAAACATTCATCAAAAGACGAATTCAGCTTAAAGGCGAGATTATTAATATATTCTTTAAAATAATCTTCTAATTCTTCTTGAGTGTAGCCACAGATCGTTGCAAAATCTTTATTTAAACTAATATCATCTGGACTATTTATTCCAGAGAAAACAGACACATTTGAAAATTTAGAAACACCAGTTAAAAAAACAAACTTCAAAATTTCATTTCTGGATTTTAAAATCCGATAAAAACTATTCATAACATCTTTAACATCATCCAATAAGGATTCATCTGTAAGGTTATCTATTAGTGGAGCATCATATTCATCAACTAATATTACAACATTTTTATTTGTGTTGGCATGAATTTTCTCAATTAATTCATAAAACACAGTATTATATTCAGTATTCTTTAATATGATATTATTTTTAATAGCTATGCTATTAATTAACTCTTTTAATGTTGTTTTTAATTTTTCCACGGTTTCTGAATTAACTTCAGTCATATCTAAATGTATTACAGAATATGATTGCTCCCAATCCCACCTATCACAAATATAAAGATCATTGAACAGTTCTTTTTCTCCTTTAAAAAGTGATTCCAATGTACTTAGTAGTAATGATTTACCGAATCTACGAGGACGAGATAAAAAATAAATTTTTCCTGTGTTGACCATATTATATATTTCTTTGGTTTTATCCACATAAATATAATTATTTTCTATTATTTCTGAGAATGTTGGTATTCCTATTGGTAATAGTTTCATTTTTCATTCTCCTTCTGTTATTTTACTTTGTTAATTGTTGTATACTTTTTTATAGTTAATATGTTTTTTAGATTTATAATCTCATTACATAGGAGTATAAATATTATTTTTTTCTTTATAGGGGCTGTCTAACAACACACATTTTTAAAAAATTGGTTGCTTAAATCTCAATTTAAAGCATTATATGGTCTTCTTTTAGGGTTAAAAATGATTGTTAGACAGACTCTGTATAATATTTCATCATGTTGGGGTCTATTCTAACCTTTTTCATCTCCTGATTATCATAGATTTTCTTAATAATTAGGATATAAATAACTTCCTAATCAAATATAGAGTGAGTATACTTCATATTCATATATAGTGCTTTACCTAAAATTTATAACATGCCTGATATTTATAAATTTTATTAATATTCTTTTAAATTCATTTATATTAAATTTTAATGATTTTTATAGATATAAACATAATTTAAAAAATGTTACAAAAGTTTACTAAAACACTATAATTTAATTATAATCAATATTTTATAAATTAATATATCTAAAATATAAAGTAAGATTAATTATCATTAGAGTATAGTGTAAGACAAAATTTTTTGCAATTTATAGTCATTTTGAAAAAGTTCTTAAATTTTGAATGATAAACTTTTTTATTAAATTATTTAATTTTTAATATTACTTTATAAAAATTAATAATTTTAAATTTTAAATAATTTAAAT
>JAITOM010000410.1 GCA_031289975.1 Methanobrevibacter sp.
TCACCTGAAAATCATTCCTACCAATATATTCTATATCACCATTTGGTAAATACCTAACTAAGTCCCCAGTTTTATATATTCTATCGTTAACACCCAAGATTTTTTGTTCATCTGTTTGAAAAGGATTAGGTAAAAACCTTTCACTTGTTAACTTTTCATTATTTAAATATCCTCTACTAACACCTAATCCACCAATGTATAATTCTCCAATAGCATTCATTGGAAGAAGATTGTGATTGGTATTTAAGATGTATAATTTTAAATTAGAAAGTCCTTTTCCAATAATACTTTTATTTGATATTCTATTAATTTTGTAATATGTTGCATGTATAGTTGTTTCTGTTATTCCATACATATTTATTAGTTCTACTTTATTATTAATCCAAGGAGATAATTTAGTTACATCTATCCTTTCTCCTCCAAATATCACATATCTTATTTTATTTATCTCCTCATTATTTGCTTTTATAAATTCATAAAATATTTGTGGTGTTTGATTTAATACAGTAATATTTTCTTTTTTCACTAAATTTATAAACTCAAAAATATCTTTTCTTGCATTATTTGGAACTATTATTAACTTAGCTCCAGTGAATAAGGAAATAAATATTTCCCAAACAGAAAAATCAAAATTATATGAATGAAATTGTGTCCAAATATCATTATCATTAAAATCAAAATTCTTTTTTGTCGCATAATATAAAGACACTAAACTTTTATGTTCTATCATCACTCCTTTAGGTTGACCTGTAGTTCCACTAGTGTAAATAACATAAGCTAAATTATTCACTACAATAATCTTTTCAGGATCATTAGTATTGTTTGATTTTATAAGTATTTCATCTACTTTACTATCATCTAATAATATTTTAGTCTGTGCATCTTTTATTATAAACTCTATTCTTTTTTGTGGATAATCAGGACTAATAGGTACATAAGCAGCACCTGATTTTAAGACACCTAAAATAGCAACAATCATGTTTGTGCTTCTATTTAGTTTCAAAGCAATGAGATCATCATTTTTAACTTGATAATTATCCAATAAATAGTTAGCTAAAAGATTAGCTTCTTCATTTAATTCTTTATAAGTAAGTTTTTTATCTTCATACACTATAGCAACATTATTTGGATTTAAATTAACCTGTTTTTCAAATAGAGATACAATTGTATTATTTCGTACTTCATTTAAAAGATCAAGATCCAAAGAACCATTATATTTATTTAATATTAATTCCTTTTCTTTTTTTGGAAGTATATAAATCTCATTAAGTTTATTTGAAGAATCATTATTTATTAGAAAGCAAATTAAAGAATTATTGAACATTTTTATATATTCTTTACTGTATTTATTTTTGTCATATTCGTATTGTAATATATAGTTATCTTTACCAGTTTTTATTTGAAGTGAGAAAGAAAATATTTCCCTCTCTTGATTAATTTTAGGAAGTATAATATTTTTTAATCCTTTCAATTCAATATCATCTTTATTAAATAAGTTTTCAGAGAATATATAATGAACAGTTGGTATAAATTTATATTTACTGTTCATTTGTGATAATGAATAGTTAGGATTTTCTAAAAGCTCACTATATTTATTTTCAACATTTTTTATATATTCATCAATAGTATCATTGTTATTTATTTCAATATTAAATGGAAGAGTATTAACAAACATTCCCACTTGCTTATCTAAAGTATTAGGTCTGTTGTTAATGGTTATAGAAATAATAGGATCATTAGTATCTTTAAGAGATAGAATATTTAATATATGCAGATAAGAGGATAAAAAAACTATATTGGGATTTGTATCATATTTTTTTGCAAAATCATCCACCCTTTTTTTGTTTATTTTAAATACTTGCCTATTGGCTTTTTCTTTACTTATTTTACTAATATTAAAAGGTTCAGTTGCTTCATTTATGTTTTTAAGCATATTATCATAAAAATCATCATTTGATTTAAATTTTTCTTCGTGATGTAAAAATATGTCAGTATTCATTTGTGAAACATTTCTAAAAGAGTGATAATAATTGCTAAATGTTTTAATAAATGTGTCAATGGAAGCTTCATCAAATATAATATTATTAAAATCTAAAAAAAGGAAAGTCTTATCTTTATTTTTAACAAGAATTACTTTATACAAGTTATTGTTTAATAATTTAAACGGTCTTATTAAGTCATTCATATCACCATATTTGCTTTTTTCTTCAATTGTTACATTTAAATCATCATTTCTTTCTAGATATAAAGTGTTAGAATCATAAACTAATCTGGATTTAACATAAGAATAAGTATTAAAAGTTTTAACAATTGCATTTCTTAACTTATTTATATCAATACTGTTATTAAATTCAAAAATAATTGGAACATTATATATTGTTGTATTAGGATTTTCTTCTTGATCTAAATATACATCAACCTGATTAGGTAAAAGAGGATAATATTTTCGCTTTTTATTCATTTTTTTTACTCACCAGTTATTTATTTTTTATCTAATGGATAATGGAAAGAATATCATGAAAAAATAATATGTTCTTCCAATCTTTACATTTATAGTAGTCTTTATATTTATAGTAGTTTTGATGTAAAAATATAATTAAAATAATAGAAAATATGTCTAATAAATTAAAAATAAGGGTGGAGAACATTGTTCCCCCCCTTATAGTCTTTTATTTTTATCATTACCTAAATATGGTATTATTTTATTTGAAACTGGGCGACAATTATTATTTTTTTCTGAAACTTTATTTTTTGAAACTGAAAAAATTTTTTAAATTTAATGTCCACTTATATTTAATAACCGATACTACTTATAAATGTTTCGATTTTTCCACTTACCCCCCCCCCCCCCCCCCCAATGCTGTCAACTTAAGAATTTTATCCTATTTAAACCTATTAAATAAACTAATATTATATTACACAATTATTTTGGAGGTTAATTTTTATGATGAATTGTTTCAATAGAGTTATGAGTATTCATAATAATTTAAAAAGTAGCGAAATTTTTGATATTGGAAGATTAAAATTTAATTCTTTCATTAGAAATAGAAAATTAAATTTTGTGGATATGATGTGGTTGATCATATAGGAGAGATTTGAGTTTATCCTTAGATTTGCATGACTATTGTAAATTAAAAGAGTTTGTAAGAGTGTCAAAACAAGTATTTTCCAAAAATCGAAAAAATATTAATTCGGAAGCATTCAAAGTTCTAAATTTCAAGTATTTAAAGCGAATATATGATAATACTAAGTATACGACTTTCATGGGCTATGTTCTTTTAGCCGTTGATGGTTGTAATATGAATCGTGTTATTATTTGTGTTAAGGCTTTAAGCAGTGAAATATATGACTGTTTAAATAATATGATGATAGATTTTAAAATAGTACCATACAAAACAAGAAGAAAGAATTCGCAATAAAAAACATATAAAAAGCGTTAAAATTATTTAAAAACAAACAAGTGATTATAATGTTTGATAGAGGGTACCCATCATTCGAGCTATTCAATTATCTAATGAAAAAATTAGTTAAATTTCTATTCAGAATCAGGAAAGATGTATATAAAAAAAAGATGGATGAAAACAAATGATGAATTTATTGATTTTATAATGATTAAAAGTCAGATCAATCATATTGAGAATGAAACAGTTCAAAAGGACCTATTAAAAACAAGGAAACTTGGCTTAAGAATAACAAAGGTTAAATTATCAACAAGGGAAGTAAAAACATTTAATAAGTAATTTACATATAAATGAAGTTAACTATGAACAAATAAAAGGATTATATGCTAAAAGATGAGAAATAGAAAAATCTTTTGATGTTTTGAAAAATAAGCTTAACATGGAAAATATCACTGGACATTCAAAATTAACAGTAGAACAAGACTTTCACTCCAATATATTAATTCATAGCATCCTACAAGACAAAACACTATAAATATTTATAATTTAAAATTAATTCATAATCCTTTAATTTTAATTTAAAAAATAAATACCAATTTTTTTAAAAAATAAGTATTTCTCTTAACTTTATTACCATAATATATTATCATTAAATATATTATCATTAAATATATTATCATTAAATATATTATCATTAAATATATTATCATTAAATTTTTAAAAAAGTTTAATATATCTTTAAATTAAGATTTGAATAATTTAAAGAATAATTTTTAATAAAAATTTTTAAATAAATGTTACAAAAGTTTGAAGAAATACTATATTTTATAAAAAATTTTTTGAAAATAAAAATAGATAAATTCACAAAACACTATACATTATCAGAGCTTAAATGATTGGCACTGTAAAATTAGCATGGATTTTCACAATTGAAAAATTGAAAACAGATGATAAAAGTTTAATTACATGTATAGGGGCTTAATGTTTTTATGCTAAAATTCAAATTCCAAAGTGGAATTTCCATCCTCTTTTTACAGTGCCAAATGATTGACTACTCTCAAAAGAACATAGTTTATATAATTGAACAATTAAATTATATGATATGAAAGCAATTGAACTTAAACTTAATAATGGTGAAATTAAATTCTTAAACGAGTTTAAAAGTAAAAGTATTCAACAAATTATCCAGTAAATAGTTCCTATTAGTAATACTTGTTGTTTTCAAACTATATGCCAAAGCACACTGATAAATATCAAAAACATAATAAGTTGGATTGTTTTCCCATGATACATTTGTTGCACCTTGTAATCTTTTATACTTTTTAAAAGTAGATTAGAATCAAAACTTTCAGGATTAATAAATAAGGCCCACTAATATATGACAAATTTGATAAAATTTATAAAAATTAATTAATTAAATAGAGATATCATTATATTAGTAAATAATACAAATACATCTAAAATAATTATAGCTATTTTCAATTTAACTTAATTAAAAATTTTCAATGTGTCGTGTGCATGAGCCATGAATAAATATTTTAAAAAATATAATTATAATTGGAGGATTTTAATACAATGGAAAATGGAATATTATATGGTGTGGGTGTGGGTCCTGGAGGAGAGGAATTGCTTACATTAAAAGCTGTAGAGGTAATAAAAAATGTTGATGTGATAATAGCTCCCAGTGCAAAGGAAAGTGGAGAAAGTATAGCTTATGAGACCGCGAAAAACTTTATTAATGA
>JAITOM010000014.1 GCA_031289975.1 Methanobrevibacter sp.
AATTTGGAATTTGGATTTTAGCATAAAAGCATTAAGCCCCTATACATGTCATTAAACTTTTATCGTCTGTTTTCAATTTTTCAATTGTGAAAATCCATGCTAATTTTACAGTGCCAAAATTTAATATATTAGAAAATATAGATATAGATAATTACTTATATTTGAAATATTTAACAATATACAATATAAATCTTATAACATATTAGAAAAGTTAAAAAAGATTTAAATAATCCATTACATAGATGGATGATATTTTTCGACATTGAAAGCTCTGATGAGCTTATAAAATAAATAATTTAATTTCTACTTTCCATTATTTTATTGGAAATATTAGTGTGTAAATAACTCACTACCCTAAAATGTAGGAGTTTTTGAAGCTCAGATTTACCAGACTCAGTTTAAAGAGATTTAAACCATGATAGATAGGTTATAATACATTTCAATTCGCTTTAGTTGATTTAAACATTGTTTGAGAGCAGATGTTTCTGTTGAGTAGGAAACTGACAATCAAACCTTAAAAACTTATTTATCATTGTCGAAAGATAGTTACCTGATATATTAAGTGGTAATGGGAGATAGAATATTTTAGGAAATATATTATGGTTCAATTATGCAAATGTAAAATTGTGTATGGTTCTATATTATGTAATAATAGCCTTAAATTAGTCTGTAATCATTCATTTCATGATGAACTCATTTTTCATAGTGAAAGCATTAAAAAATTTTTCAATTGTAAAAATTCATCCTCTTTTTGCAGTGCCTTTAAAGTTAGATAAAATGTTAATGAAAACAACGATTAAAGAAGTTTTAGAAAGAATAGAAGATTCTGCTAATTATATTAATGAAGATAATATTAATGAAATAATCGATTTAATAATCAACTCTAAAAATATCTTTGTGGTGGGGGCAGGAAGATCAGGTTTAGTAGCTAAATCATTTGCAATAAGACTTATGCAAATAGGAATAAGTGTTTACATTGTAGGTGATGCTATAACACCAGCTATTTGTGAAAATGATTGCGTGTGTGCTTTATCTGGTTCTGGTGAAACAAAAAGTGTTCATCTAACTGTTAAAACAGCTAAAGATGTTGGTTCCAAAGTTATACTATTTTCTTCTAATCCTAATTCAAGCATTGCTAAGTTATCAAATATAATTTGCTATATTAAAACAGATATAATTGTTCATAGTGAAAATGATCATGATCATCGTAAATTAAAAGGGGAGTATTCATCTTTAACCCCTCTTGGAACTTTATTTGAATTAACTTCTATGGTCTTTCTTGATGGGTTAATAATTGAGTTAATGATGAAATTACATAAAACAGAAAGTGACTTAAAGGGTAGACATGCAACTCTTGAATAAATACTATTAGCTACCTATCCTTTAGTTTAATAAATTCATTCATTGATTCTCTTGTTGTTCCAACAACTAAACGGTATCTATATTTTCTATTTTCACTAATTTTTTCAATCTTACCTTGAGCTATTATCTCCTCACCATTAATAGCTTGACCAGCATAAGTATGAGTAAATGATGCAATTTCAGTTATATTAATATCTTCTCCTTTAAGAATTTTTAAATCGTCTATTTCATAAACTGCAGGGTTATCAAATGATAACATATCATTTTTAATTCTCGCTTCAATTTTACCATCACCAATTTTTTCATATTTAGTATCATTCCATTTGCCATGAATTTCACTCCAATCACGAGTAAGAAGTATATCAAAAAGTGTTCCATCAACCACTCCTCGATTATTCTTACGAGATTCATAGAAAGAAAAATCTTCCTTTGTTAAACTTGAATCTTTAATTCTTTTCTCATAAAGTCTATCCCAAAAATCATCACCAATAGAATTTAAAACAATGGTTTTATTAGGAAGCTCAATTTCCTTATCTTTATAACTTTTAAAGATTTCAATAGCTTTTTTATGATTGTTCAATCCATAAACCACAAAATCTAAATCAGAAATATCATTTTTTTCAAGATTAGGGAGAATAGAACCAGATATTCCTAATTTTTCATAAGCAATTCCTCCAATATAATGAAAAAAATCTGATAAATCAATTAATTTTTCATATAAAAACTTATTTTCCTTACCTTCTCTAATTTCCTTTAAACGCTCATCAGGTTTAATTATGGTTTCTATTTTATTAATTGGTACTCCCATCATTTCAATATTTGTAACATTACAAAAATAGAGATATTCCGGATGATTTTCTTTTAAATAGCTATATGCTTCATCAGAGTTAACTTTAGAATATTTCCTACCATTTTTTATTCTATCCCCATTTTCATCAGGAATGTATCTTAAAAAAGAAATTACTCTATCCTCTGGATGAACATAATTTGTGCTTGCAAAAAATAAATCATCCTTTGTATATATAAAGTCTCTTGTTCTAATTTTCATTTAATCAATCCTTAATTAGGTTTTATTATATCTACTTAATATCTTTTGATTTGACTATTAATTGATAAAACTTAGAATTATAGTTAGTATATTGAAATGCTCTTAAATTGTGAAATGATAATTTTTTTTATTTTAATTTAAAATTATAGTATAAAACTTAAAGTTTGAAAATAATATAAAAATTTGTTCAATGATAATTAATCTTACTTTATATTTTAAAATTTTAATATTCTTTTGTCATTTAAAAATATTATTTAAAAATATCTTATAATTGATTTATAAATAATTTTTTTCGTGTTTAGAGGCTTATTACTACTCTAGAGAGAGAGAGAGAGAGAGAGAGCAAATGATTAATTTTGGGAACTTAGCTATGTTTTTGTTCAGTTTAAAGATTTTTAACCAGATTTCAATTACCCGTATAAAGGAGTTTAAAATGGAAACCTTTATATATAAATGAAATAATATTATGATACAGGAGAATTAAAAATTCTTCTAAATATATATGAAAAAATTTTTTTATGAGGTGATTTATTGTGAAGTTGAAGTATGTTGGTTTATTGTTAATAGCTATTTACTTGTTACAAGTAGGGGCTGTGTCTGCTACAATGGTGGATGATGCTTTAAAAACACATGGTACTATTAATTTTAAGACTAAGTTTAATTTGAATTTTTTTGATGTTGAGAAGAATCCTATTCAAACTATTCAAAATAGTAAATGGAGTAGTAAATGGTCCAGTTATGATGTTAATAGTCGTGCTGCTTATGTTAGTTATGATGTGTGGCCGTGGGTTGCTGGTTCACCGTGGGAATTAAAAAGAGATATGGTTCCACTGGACTTGAGTAATCCTACGACTTATAATGGTAAGAAGGCTTCAATTTTTATTGATGCTGGCGGTAGTCTTGGTAGTACTTCATGGAGTAAAATTATTATTAATGGTAATACTGTAGATTATGCTTCGGAATAAAAATTTTTATTGTTAATTTCTTATTGTTAATTTATTAGTACTTATTTATAGTATTTCGCTTAGCTTTTATTAATATGCTTAGCTTTTATTAATATAATATATAAATATTTTAAAAAAGTTTAATTAATAATCTATTAAATTAAAATTTGAATAATTTTTAATAAAAATTTTTAAATATTAATGTTATAAAAGTTTAGAGAAAATAAGTACTATAAAATATTTTTTTTTTTTAGAGTCTGTCTAACAATTATTTTTGTGTATTATTGTTAGACAGCCTCTTATCATAGTTATTAGTTATTATATAAATATATGTATAATAAATGGAGGGGATTATGATGGTTATTATTAATATAAGAAAATCGTTATTATTTAGTGTAGTGTTGATTTGGATCGGTTTGTGTTTAGTTGGATCAGTTAGTGCTATTTCTTTTGATAAATATTCAAATATTCATACAGTATCTTCACATGAGACTAATAATATAGTACCGAATACTATAATTGGAAGTCTTGTAAAAAGAATGGATTTTTTGTTTTTCCTAGATTTTTTTGTTTTTCCTAAGTTAATAAATGGTGATAGTGTTCCATCATCAGTTGGTTTTTCTTTGGAGGATGCTGTGCGGAATTCAAGTGATAATGATGTTATAAATATTCCAACTAATCTATCCACAGTTAATAATGTTATATGTATTAATCATAATTTAACTATTAGGGGTGTTGATGGTTTAACACTTTGTGATTTGAATATGTTGGATGGTTTGTTTGTTATTGCTCCTAATTGCACATTAAATTTATCTAATATCAAGGTGAGTGATGAGTATCTTTCATCTTCTTTAATACGTAATAATGGGGAGTTGATTTTGAATAATTGTTTATTTGAAAATAATGATGGGCATGTTGACGGTTTAATAATTAATAATATTTTTAATTCATCATTATTGATTAATAATTCCAGTTTCATAGATAATAATGCTGATGATACTAGTAAAGGTGGATGTATTAATATGAATTATAGTAATGGAGGTAATATAAGTAATTCAATCTTCAGTGGTAATCATGGGTATTTGGGTGGTGCATTATACTGTGATTTATATGATAATGATTTACTAAATATAGTGAATTCGTCATTATATAATAATACAGGATTTAAAGGTGGTGCTGTTTATAATAAGGATAGTCATCTAATTATTAAAAATAGTAGTTTCAGGAGTAATAATGCTACTATTAGTGGTGGTGGCTTATTTAATGATAACTCTGATGATTTAGAAATATTGGATTGCGATTTTCATGATAATAATGCTCTATGCGGTGGTGGGGTTTATGCGACTACTGCAGTTAATAGTGTTGGTCATTCTAATTTCAGTTATAATCATGCATTATCTGGTGGAGCAATTTATAATAAAGATGGTGGGAAGCAGACTTATGTTTATAATAGAACTCAGTTCATAGGTAATGGTTATGATGGTGTTGGTAGTTATGGTGGTGCTATAACAATTAATAATGGTGATTTGGTTTTAACTCGTTCAATATTGAATAATAATACTGCGGAGAAAGGAGGAGCAGTATATATTGATTCTAGTAATTTAAGATTTGAAGATTGTTTATTTAACGATAATACCGGTTTGGGTTATGGTGGAGTATTGTATAGTGAAAATAGTCATGCACTTATACGGGGAACGGTTTTCAATCATTCTACAGCGACTATTGGGGGAGTAATATATTCTGATGGCGGATCAATTACATGTGATGATGATAAGTATAAATCAGAGTTTAGGAGTAATAGTGCAAGGTTGGATGGTGGAGCTATTTTTACTTTAGGTGATCTAGTAGTATCTGGAGGTGATGAGATGACTGATTTTATAGATAATAATGCTAATGGTAGTGGTGGTGCTATTAGTTCTAGGTCTAATTTATGTATTGAAAAAGCAAATTTCCAATCTAATAGTGCAGGTGATAAGGGTGGTGCTATAAGGTCTAGTGGATTAGTGACAAGTGATGGTTCAAGTATTAAAATATTATCCGTTAATTTCACCGATAATAATGCAAATCAGGGATCTGGCATGTTCTTATATGAGGGATCTTATGCTAAGGTGGATAATTGTAAGTTTACTGGTAGTGCATTTTATAATGCTCGTGGTAGTCATGTGTTATTAAATAATACACGTTTTATGGTTAATGGTGGTTGGAGTGTTTATCATGAGTCTGGTAATGATTTAACAATAAGAAATGTGATTATAAATAATAATAAGGCAGAAATAGGAATGATTGGTTGTCCAAATGATTGGTATCGTGGAGAAATACATATAATTAATGAATAGTATATTATATTTAAGAATAAAAAGTGTGGAATAAAACTTTTTAGAAAGAAGGTATGGGAATGGTTTTTTTTATGAATTATAGGATAGTTATTGCTTGTTTTTTAATATGTTTGATGGTTTGTGGTAATAGCAGCATTATTTATGCGGTGGATAAAATACCGAGTGGGAATGATTTAAAAGTAAAATTTAATGAGTTTGAAAGTGATTATAGTTCTGCTATTGATCTATTTAATAATAAGTACCTTTATGTTGATCCCAGTAAAAGTGATGGTTTCAAGGATTTTATTAATGGTTCTATTGTTTATTCTAATCTTAAGGATGCTGTAGCTAATAGTAGTCCTGGTGATACAATATATCTTAAAGAAGGTAATTACACTGGTGATGAAAACACAGGTATAAACATACCACATAACTTGAATATTATTGGATTATCACCAATACCTGACAAGATTAATGAAACTAATGGATGTTTAGCGGATACTACTAATGATACTGGTATTATAATTAATGCTGAAGGTAAGAATAATTTTTTTAATATTCCAAACTCTTGTAGTGTGGAGTTAGGTAATTTAACCCTGATTAATGCCTATTCAAGTGATGATAATGGTGGAGCAATAAATAATAATGGTAAACTGTTAATCAAC
>JAITOM010000021.1 GCA_031289975.1 Methanobrevibacter sp.
TTACATCAGTAGCTTATGGCATATTTCGTGCAGAAGGAAATGTTACAAAAGCAACATATGGAATGTTAATTGGAGCTGTAATCAACATGATTTTAGATCCTATTTTCATATATACAATGAATTTAGGTGTTTTTGGAGCAGGACTTGCATCAATATTATCCTTAGCTTTTGTATCATTATTGTTGATTTATTGGTTTAAAAAAGAGAGTTATGTTGATTTTTCACTTAAAAATTTCAATTTTCAGTTGGGTTTAATAAAGAAAATATTATCTGTTGGTATACCAGCAGGAATTGAAATGTTAATTGTTGCTTTTGTAAATCTTTTTATAAACTCTCTTTTATTGTTAGTTGGTGATATTCAAGGAGTAGCAGTTTATAACGCTGGATGGAGGGTTATAATGACAGCTTTTGTTGTTCCAATGGCTATTGGTATGTCAACTGTAGCTGTTACAGGAGCAAACTATGGGGCAGGTAAATTTGAAAATTTAAAAGTGATATATAATTATACAATTAAATTTGGTTTATTAATAGTCACTTTAATGGCTATATTTATATTTGTATTCGCTCCACAAATAAGTTATCTTTTCGCATATTTGCCTGAATTAGTAGATGTTAGGAGTTTATTAACTGAATTTTTGAGAGTAACTTGCCTATTTTACTTCTTCATACCTTTGGGTATAACTGCAAGTTCAGTTTTTCAAGGAGTTGGAAAAGGATTTAGTTCATTAATTATTACCATAATTCGATTATTACTTTTTGAAATGGTTTTTGCTTATATTTTGGCTATTGTATGTGGATTTGGTCAATATGGAGTATGGTACGGAACTATTTTAGGTAATGGTATTGGATCAATATTTGGATATTTCTATGCAAGAAGATATATCAATAGATTAAATAAAAAAGAACTTGCAGTAAAATAAAAACTTCATTATTATAATAGTTATAGAACATAAAATTTATAGTACAATAAAAAAGTTTAAATAATATAGTAAATAAATAATATTTGTGTTACTATTAATTAAATAGTGCAAAAATATTTTAATAATCAATGAATTTGGAGGCATTAAATATGAAGAAAGCATTTGATCAAATTATGGAGCATAAAAATTTATTATTTTTTGTTGGTGGAGCAATCACAGCATTAGCAGCGAAAAAAATCATGGAAAGTGATAAAACTAAAAATTTCGTGGTTAAAACAGCAGCAAAAGTAATGCAATTTCAAGATGAAGCAAATGAAACTCTTTTAAATATAAAAGAGGATGCTGAAGATATTAAAAATGACGCAGTCGATACTAAAAAGAAAACTACTCAAAACAAATAATTATTTTCATTTTTTTATGGCTCATACAGATGACTTATCACAAGATTTTAAGGCACTGTAAAATTAGCATGGATTTTTACAATTGAAAAATCAAAAACAGATGATAAAAGTTTAATGATAGGTATACGGTCTAAATTTTTTCTGCTAAAAACCCAAATTCCAGATCGTGAATTTCCATCCTCTTTTTACAGCGCCATTAAATTCACAAGTAAATAATAAAGTTTCTAAATCATAATTTTTGTAAATTTTTTTAAAATTATGGAAGTTTATAGAAACTCTCTTTTATATGTTAAGATAAATTTTCTTATTTTAACAGCAGTGTTAAATGATTTTAATCCTACACCTAATTTTAAAAATAAAGAATAAAAAAAATTAAAAATTAATTAAAATTTTTAAAAATAATATATTTAAAAATAAATGATTAATTATAAGGCACTGTAAAAAGAGGATGGAAATTTGAAACCCAAAAACTGGTTGTTGTGCAGAAAAAATTTAGACTATATACATGTTATTAAACTTTTACAAACTTTTACCATATTTTCTTAATTTTCAATTGTAAATTTCCATGCTAATTTTACAGTGCCAATTATAGTAGTTTTGATAAAGTTCTTAATAAATAACTTTTTTAAAAATAAATATTATTAAAATATATTTATTTAAAATTGGTTATATTAACTAAAATAAATTTATATTATTTAAAATTTAAAATTATATATTTTTATAAATTAATAGTTGAAATTAAATAATTTAATAAATAAAATTATCATCTTAAAATTTAAAAACTTTTAAGTTTTTTTAATAGTAAAGAATTGGTGTAAAAACATATTTCAAGTAACCAGTCAAATCGAGGCTGTGAAAAATTCAACTGATGAGGATATAATACTTTATTTAATATGTATACTACTTAATTTTTTAAAGCATTTTAAGGGCTTTATAAGATCAATGCAATATTAAAAAAGGACTTTTACTTAATGCCTACATTTGAATAAAAAGTTGGAAAAATAATTTATCAGTTGAATTTTTCACATCTTCAATTTTTTACATAGTCATTATGGAAAAGTTCTTAAATTTTAAATTGATAATTTTTTATTAAATTATTTAATTTTAAATATATAGTCGTGAAAATTTATAATTTTAAATTTCAAATAATATAAATATGATATTAGGAAATTTTAAAAAATTATTTGATTTATTAATTATTGGATGTTTATGGTGAATAAATGAAAAAATTAAAAACAATAACTGAAATTTTAAATATTCTTAAAAACAATGAGAAATATCTAAAAAAAAAACATAGATTTAAAAGTATAGGTGTTTTTGGTTCTTATTTAAATGGTAATGTAAGAGAGGATAGTGATCTTGATATTTTAATTGAATTTCAAAAAGATGCGAAAATTGGTCTTATAAAATATATTAATATTGAAGAAGAGCTAAGCAAGTTATTTGGAATAGAAGTAGATTTAGTGGAAAAATCTGCCTTAAAGCCAAAGATAGGAGAACATGTTTTAAAAGAGATTGTTTATCCATGAAAAGAGATTGGGAAGATTTCATTAAAGATATTTTGGATGAAATTGAAAATATTCTCGAATTTGTTGAAGATATGAATTATGATGATTTTTTTCAAGATAATAAAACCATTTATGCAGTTATAAGATCCATCGAAATTATGGGTGAAGCAGTAAAAAACATACCCTATGAAATCCAAGAGAAGTATTTTGAGATACCATGGAGCCAAATGGCAAAAATGAGAGATAAATTGATTCATGGATATTTTAATATTAATCATTTAAGAGTTTGGGAAACAGTGACTAATGAGATACCACCATTACAACCACTATTTAAACAGATATTTGATGAATATAAATAAAACATATTCACACTCAATCAATAAAGTTTAGCAAGAAAACTATAAATGATAATTATTCATTCAAATCTTCTCAAGTAAATTAACTTTTTTGATTTTACCTCCAGAACCAATTATTTCTATATTTTGGAATTTTTCATAATTGAATTTAACTTCATCATCTAAATCAATTGATATTTGTTGATTGGCAGCATGTCCTAAAGCTTCATCATATTTTATTGTTTCTTCTAACTGTTTTTGTAATTTTGTATTATAGTTTCTGACATAATTTATTGCAAAATGAATTATTGGTATAATTTGATTAAATTTAAATTTATTTTATTATAATTCTTATTTTTTAAAAATATTACACATAATCATTTTATAATTAAAAATGAAAATAGTTAATAAATTATTAAAAATATAAATATTTTATAAAAAATTATTAAAATAAAGAGAATCAAATATTCTCTAACTTCAAAAACTAAAGTTTTTAAAGTGTAAAAAAATTTGTCTTGCACTATAACTATAAACTATTGCTCACAACAATATCAATAGAAAAATATATATTGAAGTTTTATACAATATAGTAAATGAAACTATGTGTTTATTCTCAGAAAAAAGAAGATATAATTAATTATAATAACATCTAAAGCAGATAAATACCTTAAAAAATTATTTAAAAAGGTTAATAAAAATTTAGAGAGAATATTGAGAGATATTAAAGAACTTACTAATAATCCCTATGATTCTGATTTTCCAAAAGAAAATTACAAAGGAAATAGGAAAGTAAGAATCAGCGATTATCGTGTGTTTTTTAGAATAAATAATAATCCTCCAGAAATGGCATTGTAAAATTAGCATGGAAATTTAAATCTGGAATTTAGTTTTTAGGCAGAAAAAAGTTAGACCATATATATAACTCATAAATTATATTAATATAATCAGTTAATTGTTTTTTGGTGGAGTTTAAATAAAAGAAAGTGAATTATTAAAATGAATATTATAATTTTAATATTTATAATAACTATAGTGAACTAAAAATGTTTTTAAGTAAAGAAAATCAGAGACAAACTTTTAAAAAGTTTGATCAAAAGTTCACAAATTTATCTTTTTAGTCAATTTTTTTCTAAAAAATTGAATCAAGATTTGTTATCGAAGATAACTTAAGAAAATCGGCATTGTAAAATTAACATGGATTTTCACAATTGAAAAATTAAAAACAGATGATAAAAGCTTAATGACATGTATATGTCCTAAATTTTTTCTGCTAAAAATCCAAATTCCAGATTGCGAATTTCCATCCTCTTTTTACAGTGCCAGAAAATCTAAGATTTCTCGTTTCTAATTGAACAAGTTCAATAATGAGTTTTTTAAAAATATATTTAAATTATCAATTTCATAAATAAAAATATAATATTATTTATTTTTAAAAATAAAATTTTTAAATTTATTAATTAATAATTTAATAAAATATTAAAAAGTATTATTGAAAATTAAATAAATAAAAATTTGAAAATTAAATAAATAAAAATGAATGATTAATTATAAACTTTTTTTATTCCACTATAAATAAAAATTTTATAATATATTTAATAATTAAATAAAAAGATTTAAGATAGACATCCTAAGAATATACAATTAATTCATTAAAATTAACCCTTGATTTTATTTATTAAATAATTTTAACTATAATATATTATATATTAATCAACTCTAATGGAAAACTATGTGGTATGAAGTAATATACAATAAAAGGAATAGGCTTAGACTTAGGTCAGGTAGATATGCATTCACTGAAAAAGAAGGTTATGGTATTGCCAAGATACTTTTAGAAAAGAGTTATGTGGGTAGTGTTATTACTTCGCATATCAATGGTGGTATATTCATATCTTTGGATTGTAATCAAAAAAATTTAACACTCAACAAGAATAGGATTCTTAAATTTATAAGTAATATTAAGGAAAAAGATATTTTTGAAGTTGATGATACCACCGATGCAAATTCATTAAAACAGCTTGAAAATGAATTTTTCTTAAAGCTTTCAAACATGGTCATTGGAAGAGTATTATTTGATATTTTCATTCCTATTCCTTTAAAAAGTCTGAGTGCGGTTTATAAGTCAATTCCATTTATAATAGTTGGATTAAAATCTCTTAATAAGTGGAAAATTAATGTGGCTGTTTTGGATGCTCTTGCAATTGGTGGATCAATATACATGAAATCATATAATTCTGCTGGTTCTATTATATTCTTACTTTCAATATCTGATATTTTAGAAGATTACACAATAAAACGAACTAAAAGTACACTTCAAAGTAGCTTAGCTATTAACATTGACACTGTTTGGATGGTCACTGAATCTGGTGAGGAAATAGCTATTCCTCTTCAAGAGGTTAAAGAAGGAGATTTAATTAAAGTAAGGTCTGGTGGTATGATACCTGTTGATGGTGTTATTTCCTCTGGAGATGGGATGATAAATGAATCTACTATGACTGGTGAGCCTTTATCTATCCATAAAGATGAAGGAACTACAGTTCATGCTGGGACAGTTGTTGAAGAAGGTTATATAGTAATTTCTGTAACTGGTGTTGATGAACAAACAAGAATAAATAAAATTATCCAATTAATTGAGGAATCAGAAGCTTTAAAAGCAGATATACAAAGCAAAGCTGAGAATTTAGCTGATTCTATAGTTCCTTTAAGTTTAATAGCTACAGCCCTAATTTACATATTAACAAGAGATCCAATGAAAGCTCTCTCAGCACTTTTAGTTGATTATTCATGTGCAATTAAATTATCAACTCCTATTTCAGTAATTTCGGCAATGGAAGAAGCGACTAAACATAAAATAATGATTAAAGGCGGTAAATTTATTGAAAATTATGCTGAAGCAGATACAATTGTTTTTGATAAAACAGGAACATTAACTAAAAGTATTCCAAAGTTAGCTAAGGTGATATCTTTAGGTGAATATTCTAATGAGGACATATTAAAAATATCTGCTTGTTTAGAGGAACATTATGTTCATAGTGTTGCCAGGGCTATTGTAAACGAAGCTAATGCTTGTAATCTTAAACATAAAGAAGAACATGCTGAAGTAGAATATATTGTCGCACATGGGATTTCAACGATGTTTCGTTCTCAAAAAACAATGATTGGGAGTGGGCATTTCATTTTTGAAGATGAAAAAATTCCTTTATCTAATAAGAATAAAAAAATCATTAAGGAAAACACTGATAGCTATTCTACAATATTTTTAGCTATTAATGGAAAATTAGAGGGTGTTCTATGTATTGAAGATCCTGTTCGAGGCGAAGCTAAAGATGTTATTCAAAAATTAAAAGATTTGGGAATTAAAAATGTGTTTATGTTAACTGGTGATAGTGAAAATGTAGCATCCGCGGTTTCAGAAAAATTAGGTATTTCTAAATACAAATCACAAGTACTTCCTGAAGATAAAGCAAATATAATTGAAGAGATTAAAAAGAAAGATGGTTCTAAAGTTATCATGGTTGGGGATGGAATAAATGATTCACCAGCTTTATCGGTTGCTGATGTTTCAGTAGCTATGAAGAATTCATCAGATATAGCAAGAGAAGTTGCAGATATTACCTTAATTTCAGATGACTTAAATAATCTGGTTAAACTTAGACTTTTAAGTGAGGGAATGATAGATAAAATTCAGAATAACTTTAAAGCTATTGTTGCTATTAACACTTCACTCATTGCTTTAGGTGGATTAGGAATATTAACTCCTTCAAACTCATCATGGATTCATAATTTATCTACAATAGCTATTGGTGCTTTATGTACACGACCAGTGTTGGATGAAGATAAATAAAATATATATTATTAGGTAATGGAGTTGATTTTGGTATGGGAGAAGATGTAATTAAAGATTCAATTGAAGAATTAAAAAACTTAATTAAAGCAAATAATTTCATTGGTGATCCTATTGAAACTGAGGATAAATTAATAATTCCTTTCATGAAAGTAGGTTTTGGATTTGCTGGAGTTAATGGAAATGGAAAAAATAACAATGGAGAAGGTTTTGGCGGTGGTGTTGGAATAGAACCAGTATCCATAGTAGTTGTTAATAAAAATCCAGGAGATTCTGATTTAGTTCAAGTTCTTAGTTTATCAGAGATTGATACAACAAGTAAAGTCATTACAGATTTAGGTATTGTTTTAGCAGATTTAATAAAAGAAATTTTAGCTAATTTCAATGCTTCTGCTAATTCTGAAGTTGTTGATAAATGATTAGGAAAATATAAAATTCATCAATCTTTAAAAAAATTCATAGAGGATTGATAATATCTTAAATATAGTTCTTATTTTAATAGCTATTATCCTTCTTTTAATTGTTATATTCCTATCTGTGGGAATTAAAATAGCTATTAAATCAAATAAAGAAAAAGATGATTTTAATTTAGATGTTGAAATTAAATGGTTATTTTTTAAGATTTATCATAAAAAAATCTCAAAAATGGATGATTTTGGAGGAAATAATAATCATAAAGAGAATTCTTCTTCTAATAATTTAAAGAAAATTTTACCATTAATTAAAAATAACATTGGTAAACTATCTAAGCTATTAATTGTATTTATTAAATCTATTGAATTAGAGAAATTGAATGGAAATTTAATATTTGGTTTTTATAGTCCTGTAACCACAGCCATTACTTTTGCAAGTATTAATAATATTTTTACAATGGCTAACATTCATAATAAATCTGATTTGAATGTTGGAGCAGATTTTACTAAAGAAGTTTTAGAGTTTAATAGTGAAATTATTTTTAAAATAAGATTATTAAAACCAATATTTGCATTTTTAAGATTCATAACCACTAAATCAGGATTTGAACTAATTAAACAATTAAGAAATCTATTATAATTTATAAATAAATTATATATTTTAATTGATAAATTCATAGATTATATCATGAAATCATTGACAGGGAGTCGTTTACGGAGAATGGGTGAAAGTATATTGTAAATAGGTGTTAAACTATAAAATGTTAAATATAGTGTTTTACACAATTAATATTTATTTAGTTTACCTCAAATTAGACATTTAAAGAAGAATTCTAAGGATTCTAAATCTTTACTCCGTCGAATGGCATCTATTGTGACAAATTACGAGTCGAATATTAGAACTTTGAGAAATAGGTACAAATACGAAAATTGTCCATGTTAATTTACACTGCCATATATTTGGCTTGTTTTTGGGTGTTTTTTCTTAAATGTTTGCATGGCTTTCGCTAACTTAAAGCTCTTTTTTGGATTGTATTGAGTTGTTTTAGGTTATAGCAGAAGTTTGATGCCATATTTTTCACATGGGTTCTTGCTATGGTTGTAACGATAACATGTCCACTTTTTAGAACTCTTTTTATCACGGCAAATGGTCTTTCTCCTGGTGATCGTTTAGAGCTGATCCTTTTGTTTCGCATTTTTTCTTTTATTGTTAATGGTTTATTTCGTGAAGTTCTATCCATAGTTGCATTATAAGCTTTGCAAGATACTCCAAAGTATCCTTTATCACGATAAGCCACTTTTCCTTCTATGAATAGGTCTATTTTCGAGTCATGGGATTTAGCATCTGTTGTTTTGATTTCTCTTATTAGTTCGTAGTCTGTATCTATTTTTATGTGTAGATTGTATCTGAATTATGATTTGTTACCTTTTTTGTCCATTCTCCGTCTTTGCTTCTTCTTGTTTTAGCATCTTTACCACGAGGAGTGTCTGCTTTTTTATGTCCTGGATCTGATGTTGTGAATGTTGCATCTGGAATAACACCTTTTTTCACAGTTAAACCTTTGGAATCTATTTGTCTTTGAAGTTCTTTCCATATAACTTCATCAATCCCTGTTTTCACCAATATTTCTCTAAATGACCAAATGGTTGCTTTATCTGGAACCTTATCAGGGAAATTTAGGAATTTGAGGAATGAAATACGGTAGTTGACTTGTTTTCAAGTTCAGGGTCTGATAAACCATACCATGCTTGTATAATAAGCATTTTTAACATGATAATTTCATCAGTATTGGGTTTCCCACCTTTTTCACTCTGATTATTATAGATTTTCTTAATAATTGGTCTGAAAACTTCCCAATCAATAAGATGAGTTACTTCAGCTAACTTATCCCATAGTTCATTAACTCTATCATATTGCCTTTTCAATAAATTGTTCTTTAAACTGATCATACTATCATTATTTATGATTTTTAAGTATTTAAACATTCTTATATTATAAAGTACTATAAATCTTAAATCATGCTTTTGTAAATAATTTTTTTCGTGTTTAGAGGCTTATTATTATTCAAGAGAGAGAGAGAGAGAGAGAGAGAGCTAATGATTCACTTTAGGAATTTAAATGCATTTTTGTTTGGTTTAAGAATTTTTAACCAGATTTCCATTAACCGTATAAGGGAGTTTAAATGCAAACCTTTATATAGTAATGAATATTAAATACAGTATTATCTACTTAAAACTTTATTACCATTAATATATTTTCATTAAATTTTTAAAAAAGTATAATTTTTAAATAAATGTTACAAAAGTTTGGAGAAATACTATACATGGGAATTTCTATGAAAAAATAGGTTAATAGAAACTCTCTATAATTGTCCTGAGGTTGAGAATAATGTTGAAGAAGAGATTAAGTTATTTAAGAGATAAACATGTACTTGGTTGCTGGATTATTTATTTACTACTGTTTAGTCTGATTCCCATAAATGTTTTAGGTTACGATGCATCATATGAAAATCGTGGTGGTAATATTGTTAATCTTCATCCTGGAGATTCTATTGACGAGGCTGTCGTTAATGCAATGGATGGGGATACTATTTTATTAGATGGTGGTGATTATAAAACATCATCAGGTATTATTGCTAAAAATATAACATTAAAAGCATCAGGAGTTGGTGGAAATCCTATTTTATCAAAAAAATCTAATAAGGATACTATTATTACTCTAAGTGGAGCTAATTTTAAACTTGAGGGATTAACAATTAATGGATGTAATGTTAGTAATGGAATCATGATACGAAATCAGGCTAATGCAATCATAAACAATTGTAATATTACTAATACTACAAATTCTGTGGGTGGGGGTGTATATGTAAGTCTTAGTAATGCTATTATTTCTGGCTGTAATGTTGTAGATAATAGAGTTAGTGGTAGTGGTAGTGGTGCTGGAGTTTATATAGATAATTACGATGGTAGAAGTGTTTATAATGTTAGTATAAATCATTGTAGGCTTTACAATAATAAAGTATCTAATAATAACTCTGATAGTTATGATGATGTTTTTGTTAGGGAACTTTATGATATGGATGGTAACTCCCTTAAAGCTTCAATTAATTTGGATCATAATTGGTGGGGATCTAATACTGTGAATAGCACACAAACCAATGTTGTTCCGAATGATCATTACTCAACAGCTTTATACTTAAATAATAATATTACTACTACTAATGCTTCTGTTGGTTTTACTGATGGTAATGATGTAACCATTGGGTATGATTTGGTTCTTAACACAACTAATAGGACAGATAATAATAGTTTATTACCTTATTTCTCAGTTAAACATAATTATATTAATGAATCTATAATTAAGGATGGGAGAGAACCTTATAATATTTCGTTTAAAGCTAAATACTTAGCTAATCAGAGTTTTGAGAGTGTTGTTGACAATCAAGGTTTGAAGATAATAATTTTTTCAAATATTGTTGACTCTATACAAGAGTTAATTGACGAGGCAGAACCTAACACTGTGATAGAATTGCCTGATGGAATATATAATAAAGGTAGTAAAGATGATTTTATAAGAGATTGTAATCTTATAATTAATAAACCATTAACGATAAAAGCTAAAGATGATGGTCATCCTGTCATAGACTTAACAGGAAAAAATACTAATGGATTTAAGATCTTATCGAATAATGTGAGACTTGATGGCTTAACAGTTAAATGTGCGGATTTTAATGGCGATGGTGGTGCAATTCTTTCGCTTGGAGGTGATAATACTGTTATCAAAAATTGTACACTTGCTAATAATAAAGTTTGGGGTGGTGGGGGTGGAATTGCTATACTTAATGGTAACAATGTTACTATTGATAATTGTAATGTTGTAAATAACACGGCAGGTGATGGTGCTGGGATTCATATGCGAGGAGGGTGTATAAACAATGTTATTACAAATTCTAATGTCTTGAATAATAAAGCAACGAATTTTGGAGGAGGAATATGCTTACTTCCACCTACATTTGTAAATATTACAAGTTCTAATATTATAAATAACTCTGCATGGAGAGGTGGTGGTTTTTTTATTAGTTCAACTGATGTTAGTAATGTTAATTATAATAGAATATTAAATAATAAAAATAGCTGGTTTGAAGAAGGTGAAGATTTTTATGGGGAAGGATTAGTTAATTTAGATTTCAACTGGTGGGGGACTAATGATCTCACGACAAAACAAACTAATCACATTCCAGAGCATTATTTCATTGTTAATTCATCTATTAATAAGTCTAATAATGCACTTAATTATGTTTTCAACACTAATGATAATTATCCTAATAATAGGTCGTTATTTCCTTATTTTGATGGATTTTGTATTTTGAATGATAAGAATTTTAGTTTTGATGCTCGAGATAATCAAATTTTTGATTTAAATCAAAGGAATAATGTATCTATAAAAGTTGATAATTATGAATATAATTATACTGATCCTTTTGAATCTTTAAGTGATATTTATGTTGCTTTTAATGGAAGTAATAATAATTTGGGTGGTATTAATAATCCTGTTGCCGATGTTAATTATGCGATGAATCTTGTTAAACCTAATGGGACAATTCATCTATTAACTAATCTTAGTATTACTGAAACTATCAATGTGACTAAGAATCTTAAGATAAAAAGTGATAAAGAAAAATTAAAATTAAATGGCTTGAATAAAACTAAAATAATGAATATTGTGCCTGGATTAACTGTTAATATTGAATCTTTACACTTTATAAACGGTTTTGGTTTAGATGGTGCAGGGATAACGAATAATGAATCAAATTTAAATATTAATGACTGTGTTTTTGAGAATAATAATGTTAGTGGATTTGGAGGAGCAATCGTTAGTTTATATGATTATAATAAAAGTACATCTAATCAGATCTTTACTAACCAATTCAGATCTAAATCTCATTCTAATCAATTTAATTTCAGATCTTCAGATTATGGGAGAAAATTAAGCACAGCCCATCCTACCCAAGAAAATTATTTAACTATTAGTAATTCCTCTTTTATAAAAAACAATGCTTATAAAGGCAGTGCAATTTTAATCATGTCTCCAGAATTTAACATGTCTTATTCTAATTTTACTAATAATTCACTATCACAAAATACAGAAGTAATAGTTGGTATTAATAAAAAATTTAATATTGCTAATTCTTCTATGCTTGAAAATAGTTTGGATAATATAAAAGAAGATGATAGAATATATGTTAATACAAATTTATTTTTGTTGGATTCTACATTAAATAAAGGAAGGGATTTTATACAAGGCTTTGTTCACATTAGTCAAAAAAGTATTGATGAATATAAAAAGGAAGGATATTTTAAAGCACATATTGGCGATAATGGGCATTACATGAAGTGTTATAATCTTGATAATAATGTTTCTGCAGGAGACTTAGTACTTGTAACATCACAAGACGAAGTCAATTTGACACAAGATATTCCTACTGAACATCCAGGAATGTGGACTGGAATTGGGACTGGAATTGGTGTGTTGGGTTTAGCTATTATTGGTATTTTATTATATTGTATATGTGATGGGTTTGCTAATTTAGTAGGAGCGATTAGTACTTGGATGGGACAGCATAAAATTCTTTCTAAAATTATATTGAGTATAGTTTCAGCTGGTGTAGGGGCATTAGTAACATGGCTTGTTAATGATAAATTCACGGGAGAGGAGTCACTATCTACAGTTACTTATGTTGAAATGCCAGAAGAGGTATACATAGGGCAAGTTATTTATGTTAAAATTAAGGTCACAACAACAGATGGTAATAATGTAACTGATGGGAACTATAAAGTGAAAATTAATAATGAAGAAAAGATACTGCACTTTGAAAATGGTGAAACTAGTGTTAGTTATAATGTGAGTAGATATACGAATAATTTTGTAGTTGAATTCACGAAAAATCAGTATAGGCAGGTAGATTCCAGAAAATATTATTATGATTATAGTCGTTGTGAACCACAGGTTCATTATAATAAGTTTAATACAACAATGGAAGCATCGTCAAATGTGAGTAGTTGTAGATATAATGACACGATTGATATTAGATTTATAACATCTGCTGGTATTCTAGTTAGTGGAAATTATATTGTTGGTGTAAAAGAGTATACTCAGGATAATTATGAATATTATAATATTAGTTTCGTGAATGGAGTGGGTCATTATAATTATACTATTAAAACTCGAAATTGGGGTTGGTATCCATTAAGAATTGATTGTATTTTTAACGACTCTGATTTGTATTTTGGATCAGAGTCCTATTTCATGATTGACTTTGATATGAGTTTAAATGGATTATTTAATAAATATAATCATTCCTTTTTTGCGAGAAGGTCTTATATTCCTTGACATGATTTAATGGGATTTTTAAATAAGTATAATAATTACTTTAAATTTTATTTAATTAAACATTCTACTTTCATAATATAATTATATTTAAGTTAATTAATACTAACGATAAATCATGTTTAAGCAATATTTTTGAAAGCGAAGAATAAATTCTTCTAAATTGAAAATAAATTTTCAATATAGTGAACTAAAAAATGTTTTTAAGTAATGACTTTTTTAAAAATATCTTTAAATTGTCAATTTCGTAAATAAAAATATAAAATTATTAATTTTTAAAAATAAAATATTTAAATTTATTAATTAATAATTTAATAAAATATTAAAAAGTATTATTGAAAATTAAGCGAATAAAAATAAATGATTAATTGCAAACTTTTTTTATTCCACTATATTTTAAATTAATTAATATTATAAATAACCATATTTAAATAACATTTTTAAAAATAAATAATTTTATAAAAAATCATTAATTAACTTATTAATGTCTTAGACTATATTAAGAGAGTGTAAACTTAATGTGGAGTTTTTTTAAAATTTCATTTATAAACAATCTAATTTTCCCAAAACCTCAACACTTTTTGATATTCTCATTATTAATACTAAATTTGAATTATTTAAAAATTTAGTTATATTTTATATTTTTTAATTAAAAATATATAAAATTAATAAAAAATTAATCATTTTATGGTTTAATTTTTCTTTGAAAATAATTTTCAAGTAATTTAAACTTTAAAAAGATATTTATAGAATAAAATGTATATAATAACTTAATTATAATAATATAAGGTTTAATAATCTATACCATTTTTATTAAGTTATTTTCGTGAACCAATATGTTAAATAATGGTTATAATAATTTCAAGAATGATCATAATAATAAAAATATAATGGACAGCTTTAATCGCCCTATAATTTCACTTAGAATTTCTTTAACTAACAGATGTAATTTTGATTGTATTTATTGTCATCATGATGGAATGTTACTTTCTAAATCAGAAATGAGTCCTAATGAGATTTATCAAATACTTAAAATAGCTAAAAAGTTTGGTATTAAGAAAATAAGATATTCTGGTGGAGAACCACTTGTAAGGGATGATATTGTTGAAATAATTAAGAAAACTTCATCACTTAACTTTAAAGATATTTCAATTACAAGCAATGGTGTTTTATTAGAAAAATATGGAAAAGATCTTATTATTGCTGGATTAAATCGAGTTAATATTAGTTTAGATACATTAAATCCAGATACTTATAAGTTTATTACAAAAAGTAAACAATCTTTAGATAAGGTTAAAAATGGAATATTGTCTGTGGCTAACTTAGGTCTTTATCCTATAAAAATTAATATGGTGGTTATGAATAATATAAATAATAATGAAGTATGTAGTATGTTTAAATTTTGTAGGGATAATGGTTTAATACTTCAGTTAATTGAGTTAATGAAATCAGATTATAATAACTTATATGATAAGTATCATTTTAATATGAGTTCTCTTGAAGATAAATTTGAAAAATTAGCTGATAATGTTAAGATAAGAAGCTTTATGCAGGATAGAAAAAAATATTATATTGGTGATGGTGAAGTTGAAATTGTAAAACCTATGGATAACACCAAATTTTGCAAGAATTGTACTCGACTTAGAATTACTCCTGAAGGTTTTATTAAACCTTGTTTACTTAAAAATGATAATTTAGTTAACATTGTTAAATACATTAGAAATAATTCTTCTAAAGAAAAACTTGAAGAAATATTTCTAAAGGGTATTAACAATAGAGAACCTTACTATAGTAAAGATCATTGAAATCCTATAAGAAGTCCTACATTATAAACAATAAAAGATACAATATATGCAGTTATTACAGTAACACCCAATAAAATTACAGGCCATTTCCAAGAGTTAGATTCCTTTTTTACAGTAGCCAAAAATGAAAAACATGGTATGTACAGTAATATAAACACTAAGAAAGTAAAAGCAGTTAATGGGGTAAATATACCTTGCAGAGCTAATCCTATTCCTGAACCATCTTCAACTACTCCAAATAAAGAACTAAATGTTGAAACAACTACTTCTTTAGCTACAACACCAAAAATTAATGCTACAGTTGGTTGCCAATAACCAAAACCAAGTGGTTCAAATATTGGAGATGCAAAATTTCCAATTTGCCCAATTGCACTTTCATGTGATCCATATTCAACACCTACTGGAAAACTACTTAATATCCATATTATCACGGAAGCTGCAAGAATTAAAGTACCTGCCTTTCTAATAAATCCATAAGTTTTCTCCCAAGCATGGATTAAAACACCTTTAAAAGAAGGTAATTTATAGGTAGGTAACTCCATAACAAAAGGACTTGTGATTCCTTTAAATAAAACTCTTTTAAGAATGGTTGCAACTATAATAGCTACAATCACTCCAATTAAATAAAGTGAAAATATAACTTCTCCTTGATAAGCGGTGAAAAATGCTGCAACGAAAAGTGTGTAAATTGGTAATCTTGCTGTGCATGACATGAATGGTATTAATAACATGGTAAGTATTCTATCTCTTTCATGTTCCATAGTTCTCGTAGCCATTATTCCAGGAACACCACAACCAAAGCCTAAAATCATTGGAATAAAGGATTTGCCATGTAAACCTACAAGTTTATGCATAATTCTATCCATAACAAACGCTGCTCTTGCTAAGTAACCTGAATCTTCAAGAACACTGATCATTAAAAACATTAAAAATATTATTGGTATAAATACAAGAACACCACCAACACCATTGACTAAACCATTAACAATAAATGAAGAAAGAATATTCTCTCCTAAAAGTCCTGAAACTAATTCACCAATAAAAGCAAATAGATACTCAAAAGGTTCTTGTAATGGTGTTCCTATTGCAAAGGTTATTTGAAAAATTAACCACATTATAATTAAAAATATTGGAAGACCTAAAATCCTGTTTAAAACAAATTTATCAATTTTTTCTGTTATTGTTGGAACTTCAACTTCTGGTCGAGTTACAGCTTCATTTAATAATCCATCAATGAAAGCATATCTATAGTTAGCAATCACCTCTTCTGAACTTTCATTAAACACATTATGGAAGTGTTTATTAACTTTTTCTATTTCATTGAATATTTTATCTTTAATAAATGATTTTTCGACTTTTTCTCTAATTATTTTATCATTTTCTAAAAGTTTAATAGCTGTCCATGATGAAGGAACATCCAGTAAGTTTTTATCTTCTTCAATGATTTTTTGAAGTTCTGATAAATGGTCTGCTATCTCGCTTCCATACACCAATTTCTTACTACTATCAATAGGATTTTCCTTAGCTTTTTCTATTGTTTTTAATAGTTCTTCTTTCCCACTACCATTGTTGGCTTCAATTTCAAGTACAGGAACTCCTAACAAAAGAGATAATTTTTCCACGTCAACGATGTGACCCCTTTTTTTAGCAAATTTATTCATATTAATAGCTATAACTAAGTTTGCTCCAAGTTCCATCAATTGACTTGTAAGATATAAGTTTCTCTCTAAGTTATTAGCATCTAAAATATTGACGATCACATCAGAACTTTCATCAACAATAAAATCTCGTGATACAATTTCTTCAATTGAATGAGCACTTAATGCATAATTTCCAGGAAGATCAATAATATCTATACGATTACCATCAAAGTTTAAGTGACCCTCTGCCTTTTCCACTGTTTTCCCTGGCCAATTACCAACATGTTGTCTTAAACCTGTTAAATAATTAAATAAGGTAGTTTTTCCAACATTTGGGTTTCCAGCAAACCCTACTTTAATTTTCATTATATCTTTTCAAAGTTTAGTTTTATGAAAATTCATATTATGGTTGACTCTCAAGCTAATTAAATGCAATTTTAATAATTAAATTGAAATATAAGCCGTTTAATTAAGTTATTTTAGTCCTATTTCTATATTTTTCGCTTCATTTTTTCTAAGGCTTATTGAATATCCTTTTATTCTTATTTTAATAGGATCTCCTAAAGGTGCAATTTTTTCTAATTTTATTTTGCTTCCTTTAACAAATCCCATTCCTAAAAGATGTCTTTTTAATTCAACCTCACCACTATCATTATAAGAAATAATTGTTCCTTCTTCTTCACTTTTAAGCTCATTTAAACTTTTTATAACACTGAATTCATTTTTGTTTATCATTTTTGAACCTCAATGACTTTTAAATAATATAAATTATATTTATTTGAATGTTTAAAAATTTTAGTATTATTATAATTGAAACCAAAAAATTAAGGTTTAACTAAATTTAGTAAAATTTTGTTTTTTTTAATATATATAGTTAACGAAAAATGTTTAAAATATACTAAATTTTTAAATTGATAGATTATAAATTTTATGAAACTGGGCAATAATTATTTTTTCATGCTATAAATTGATATAAAAGTCATGCCCCATGTATATGTAGAAAAAAAACAATTATTTTTTCATCAATTTTGGAATTGTTGCCCAGTTTCTTATAAAATTTTAATTTTTAAAAAAATTTAGTTTATTCTAAAAAATATTCAAGAGTTTATGATCTGTTGAATAGGCAATAGTAAAATTAGCATGGATTTTTACAATTGAAAAATTAAGAAAATGGACTGAAAATTTTGAATTTCCCATTTTATTCCAAACATAACTATCTTGAACCTTAATAAATTAAATTAAGGAAAATTAAAAACAACGACTTTATTAAAATTTAAGTCTCGTGCTAATAATACAATATTATAAAAAAATATCTATTTATTAAGTATTAAATAAATCAGACCAATAACCTTTCCAAGTATACACACTCGAAGAATCACAACCAACTGAAGTGAAAAAATCAATAGTCATATAATAATTCATCGTATTACAAGAACCTTTACAGTAAAATATCGGATAACCCCCTATATTCGGATTTGCTTGGAAATTAAAATCACATAAACCAGACTCATTATTATAACTTGTCATGTTTAAGTCTGATAGATTATAATCTGCAAGATTAATATCGATACCATTATACTTAAAAGATATACCTTTAAAAAGTGAGTTCGAATCATTTGGGGGGAGATTATTTTGATACTCAGGTAGATCTGGAGGTTTAATACTATCATTACCCGAACCAGCTGAAGCACCCGCTTTAACACCAAAAATAATCACCGTAACAAGATCATCAATATGTTGAACTAATACAATTAAACCTTTACCAAGTGCAGCAATTATGCCTCCAACCGCATGAACAGCCTCTCCGATTACAAATATAGCACCACATATTACAAGGGCTAGGGATATAAGTGGAAGAAGTAATGGATTTCTTTCATTAAATTTTTTAAACTCTGGAACCAATTCAAATAAATATTCACTGAGAAAAACAACACCTATAGTAATACCACCAACTATCAGTCCTGCTACCACACTGCATACCACAGTAGTCATCGTACCTAAATCTGCTGCTGACACAGCAACACCTCCAGCAGAAGCTACAGCTGCAATAGTTCCAGTAAAAGTTCCAGCAAGAGCTCCAGCAGAAACAATAGATAGTATTATTGTCACTATTAAAACAACTATCATAGCCGCTAAAGTTCCATATGTAGCAGCAGGAGCATTGTTTTTTTGGCTTTGTGTATAATAATTATCTCCACCATAACCAGCACCATTTACACCAAAAGAACAAGAATTTTCACTTGGTTTATCTTGTTTACTAAATAAGACTCCACCATACTTTGCTGCCGAATTTTTTTCATATAAATTACCTCTAAGTGATGGAGTTTTACCACTCCATATTACACCTCCA
>JAITOM010000158.1 GCA_031289975.1 Methanobrevibacter sp.
AATAAAAAGGAGTTAAAATTATTTTCTTTAAAAAAATTAATCTTAATAATTTTTATGTACTTATTTCTATAGTATTCTTTTTCATATTATGGACATTAAAAATTTTAGAAGATACTCATCATATTCCATTTCATATCTTACTTGTTCAAATTTTAGTTCCTGGATATGTTGGTATCACATGTTTATATAACTTAATTGCTCCTGAAATTGAAAAAACTCATTTAATTACTGTGGCATTACTTTTTGCAATGTTTGCAGAAATTATTAATGCTATAGGACTGGATTATGGCTTATTGTTTTTTGCTGTTACCCATGCACTATTGTTGTCATTTCATTGGAAAAAGACACAGCATTTAGAATCAGTTTGTGCAATTGATATTAGCAAGTATAAGAAAATTGAATTTATAAGTTTAATTGTTTTTGCTATTTTATATATAATAATTGTTGTAGCTATTGAATTAAATTTACATGAACACAATATTAAATATGAACTTGTTATTCCATTGTATATGCTTATTTTATCAATGATGGCATGGAGATCTGTCTGTACATATGGTGAAAGTCAAAGTGGTCGTATTATTTTAGGTTCTATTTTGTTTTATCTTTGTGATGTCTTTATTCTTGGGGAGTTAACAGCACCAAATTTTAGAAATCCACCTTTATTACTCCTTGTACTATCTTGGATAACTTATTTACCCGCACTTTTCCTATTGTCAACTATTGGTAAAAAAATATTTAATTTTAAAAAGTATAAGAATTTTTAATAAGGAATATAAGAATTTTTAATAAGGAATCAAAAGTTTTATTTTAATATTTAAAAATAAAATAGAAGAGAATATTTAAATCAAAAGTTTGTATCTTTAAAGTACTACATTTTCAATTTAAATTTTTAATTTTTTTAGCTCTTCAATAAATTTAGTTTGCTTTGCATTAACTATATTTGATGAGTCATTGGTTAATGCTCCTGTTGGACAACTATCAATACATTGTTGACTATCTTCATTAATACAAAGATCGCATTTAGTTGCTAATCCATCAACATCCATTGAAATTGCTCCAATTGGACATACATCCCTGCACATCCCACATCCTATACATACATCGTAATCTATAACAATAGCTCCTCCAAGCTCTTTTATAGCTTTTTCTGGACATATATTTAAACAAGGTGCTTTTTCTGGACTACAATGCATACAGAATAATGGAACCCCATCATGAACTCTAATAGCATTTTGTGGACAGTTTCTTTCACATTTCATACAGTCAATACATAGTTCAGGATTTGCAATTAGTTCTCTCACCATTTATATTACCTCATTCTTTGTTTAAAAGTTTGTTTGCTTTTGCAGTAGTTTCAAGAATGTCGATAAAACTCTTTTTATTCCTTTTTTCCATTCCAGCAACTTTATTTAAGTATTCTTCTTGTTTTTGTGCTACAAGCAAATCTGTATCTATTAGTGCAAGAGCTCTTTTAGAACATGATTGTATACATCCTGGTTCTTCATCAATTCCTTTGCATCTATTACATTTGTTAGCCTTCTTATCATGAATATGAACAGCACCAAAAGGACAAATCATTACACATAATCCACAAGCAATGCATTTTTCAGTGTTCACATCAACTCTTTCCATTGCACCAGTTGGACATATAATTGAACAAGGAGCATTTTCACATTGTTGGCAGATAATAGGATAATAATTAGAGCCAATTTCTCTAATACTAATTCTTGATGTTCCATAAAGTCCAGTGCATGTGTGTTCACAATCTATACAACCATCACACAAGTCTGACTGAATTGTTATTTTCTCCAAAAGTGATACCCCCTTTTTATATTCCTACTGCATTACATTGTTGGTCTACATATTCTTGAATTGTATCTATTTCTTTATCTTGTAGATGTTTAAATCTTTTTTGAGCACTTAAATATTCTTTTATTGGTTTTCTAACTTGAGGTTTATAGGTTAATTTAAATTCACCATCAATAACTTCATATAACATCCATGATCCAGTTTCAACAGCTAATCGTCCTAATTCTATGGTTTTTGATGCTTCATATCCCCAACCTGTAGTGCATGGTTGGTTTAAATGGATGTAGCAAGGACCATCAATTTCTGATGCCTTTTTAACTTTTCTCATAAAGTCTTCTGGATAAGAGATGGATGCAGTAGCCACATAAGGTATTCCATGAGCAGCCATGATTAATGGCATGTTCTTTTTAGGTTTATCCTCACCAAAACTTTTTTTTCCTGCAGGGGAGGTTGTAGTTGATGCACCGTATGGTGTGGATCCACTTCTTTGTATTCCAGTGTTCATATATGCTTCATTATCGTAACATATATATGTTAAGTTATGACCTCTTTCCATAGCACCAGAAAGTGACTGAAATCCAATATCTGCAGTTCCACCATCACCACCGAAGGCAACAATATTTACATCATCCATTCCTTTTGCTTTCATTGCTCTTTCAACACCAGAAGCTACGGCTCCTGCATTTTCAAATGCAACATGAATCCATGGTATTTCCCAGGCAGTTTCTGGAAAAGGAGTGGTTATAACCTCTAAACAACCTGTTGCAGAAATAGCTACTGTATTTCTACCTAATGCTTTAAGAGCTAATCTAATTCCAATTGTAGCTCCACAACCTGCACATCCTCTATGTCCTGGAGCTAATAATTCTTCTTCAGGTATTTTCATTTTATGCCTCCTTAAGTCCAATCCAACTTATATTTTTAACTGGATTTTTAGTTTTTTCAATAATCTCATCTACTTCTTTAGGATTTATATCTCTTCCTCCAAGTCCCACTATAAAGTCATAAGCTTCAATATCTGTTTTTGCTTTGATGTCTGCATACAATGCCCCTCCAATACCGAAAGAAATGTTTTTATCTAAGACACCCACCTTTTTAACATTTTTTAAAGCTTTTTTAATCTCTTCTACAGGAAATGGTCTATACGATTTTATTTTTAATAAACCAATTTTTTCCCCTTTTTCTCTATACTGGTCTACTGTATATCTTAATGTTGTACAAATTGAACCCATAGCTATTAATGCTATATCAGCATCCTCACATTTGTAAGCATCAATTAATCCATATCCTCTTCCAAAATCATCTTTAAACTGACTATCTACTTCTTTTATAATATCAATAGCTTTTTCCATAGCTTCATCAATTTGATATCTAATCTCCATATAATGTTCAGTATCTGCAAGTGTACCAACAGATGCTGGTTTATTTGGGTCTAAAAATGAATATTTCCCATGATATTTAGGTAAAAAATTATCTACCTTATCTTGATCAGGAATTTCTACTGGTTCAACCGTATGTGTTAGGTAAAAACCATCCAAACAAACCATCGTTGGAAGAAGAATATCTTCATTTTCAGCTATTTTATATGCTTGTAATGTTGTATCAAGAGCTTCCTGAGCATTTTCAACATAAAGTTGTATCCATCCTGAATCTCTTTGAACTATTGAATCCTGTTGATCGTTCCAAATATTAATTGGTGCTGAAATAGCTCTGTTAGCATTTGCCATAACTATTGGTAATCTCATTCCAGCAGCAGCAAAGATGATTTCATGCATAAGCATAAGACCTTGCGATGATGTAGCTGTAAATACTCTAACTCCAGCCCCTGAAGCACCAACAGATGCACTTAAAGCACTATGCTCAGATTCAACACGTATATACTCTGAATCAATGTCTCCATCTGCTACATATTGAGCAAGATATTCGGATATTGTTGTCTGAGGTGTAATAGGATATACTGGAATAACATCTGGTTTAGCTAATTTAACTGCCTCAGCAACAGCTTGATTTGATGTAATAACTTTTTTTATCATTTCATCACCTCTATTCTCTCTCCATTTTTATTGCATTTACAGGACATTCCTCTGCACATATTCCACAGCCTTTACAGTAATCATAATCAATATCATGATCTTTATCTACAACACCTTCTGGACAGAACATAATACAGTTATCACAATCATTACATGTTTCTTTATCAAGTATAGGTTTAAATGTTCTCCAACTACCAGTTTTATTTGCACGTGTACTCCCTGGATTGAAAACTACTCCTCCTTTAGATTCCATTTAATCACCTTTTATTTAATTTGATCATAAGCAATCTGAGTTGCTTTTATGTTCTTTTCACCAATTCGTCCAGAGAAAGTATCTCCGATGACTTTAAGAAGAGAATTAATACTAATTACCCCACTTTTTTTTGCAAATGAACCAAGCATAATGGTGTTAACAATGTTTACACCAAGGTTTTCTAATGCAATACCTGTTGCATCTATCATCGTAACATCTTTTTTAGAGGCTAATTCTTTCTTAGTTGTATTAATTAGAACATAGCCATTTTCTTTTAATCCAGAATAAACATCTACAACATCCATTAAACCATCATCAAGAACTAAAACATAGTCAGGATTATAAATTTGATATCTAACATCAATTTGTTTATCATCTATTCTTGTAAATGCCATAACTGGAGCTCCTCTTCTCTCAACCCCAAAAAAAGGAAAAGCTTGAGAGTACTTACCATCTTCAAATGCAGCTTTTGCTAAAATTTCTGCCGCAGTAACAGAACCCTGTCCTCCACGACCATGAAATCTAATTTCAATCATCTAATTCCTCCATAAAATAACTCCCTAAACATAATATTTTGGAATATATAGCATACTATACATTCCTCTTTATATATATTCTCTTATTTCAATGAAAATATAAGTATAATAGTAAAAAATGTTAATTAATTATTTATATAAAGATAAACTTAATATTTATTGTCTATAATATTTATTGTCTATATTTAATAATTAATTTAATTGTATAATATTTATCAATTTGTATACCATTCATTATTAATTTATTTAATAATTTAATTTATTTTTATATAATAATTTATTAATAATTGTTTTATTCAATTTAATATATAAATTTATAGTGGTTTTGATAAAGTTTTTAATAAATAACTTTTTTAAAAATATAATTATAGTAGTTTTGATAAATTTCTTAATAAATTTCTTAATAAATAACTTTTTTAAAAATAAATATTATTAAAAAATATTTATTTAAAATTAATTATATTAATTAAAATAAATTTATATTATTTAAAATTTAAAATTATAGATTTTTATAAAGTAATATTTAAAATTAAATAATTTAATAACATGAATTATGGTATTGTCTACATGAATTATGGTATTG
>JAITOM010000168.1 GCA_031289975.1 Methanobrevibacter sp.
ATTATTTTACTTTTATTATTTTACTTTTATTATTTTACTTTTATTATTTTACTTTTATTATTTTACTTTTATTATTTTACTTTTATTATTTTACTTTTATTATTTTATTTTTTCAAAAATAAGGGCAGACAGAGAAATATATTCAATACTCATGATAAATCATTAATATCATAAATGAAATAATGTATATTCCGATTATTAGACTGCTACCCAACATTTACCCTGTAGGAGGGAGTACATTAACCATTCATCCATCACAATCACCATAACTTACTTCAAACTTAATAAAACCCGAATGGGCGAGGCACATTATACCCTCTCATCTCCTCCAGTGTATTTATTATAGTCAAAATAAGTATACTCATTGGAATGGTGAATTTGCAGTCAATAAAAAGTTTTAATCCTTGTTTTAGTGGAACATGTAACACTTATTCAATGTACTTATGAAAACAATGTCAATAAAAAGTTTTAATCCTTGTTTTAGTGGAACTGTAAAGGCAGTAATGCTTTGGTTAATGATATTACATCAATAAATAAGTTTTAATCCTTGTTTTAGTGGAACATTAAATTAATATTATGGTTAATAAAATTCAAAAAAAATCAATAAATAAGTTTTAATCCTTGTTTTAGTGGAACAAATTCATTCAAGAAATTTATAAGAATATTTAATATATCAATAAATAAGTTTTAATCCATGTTTTAGTGGAACAAAGTCTTTTAAAAAATAAAAAATTTTTGAGTAAAAAATCAATAAATAAGTTTTAATCCATGTTTTAGTGGAACAGCTAAGATTTTTTCTTGGATCATATTAAAAAAACATTGAAAATGCTTATTTTTTTGAAGTTTTGTGCAAACCTCGAAAACATGGCACTGTAAAAAGATGATGGAAATTTAAATCTGGAATTTGGTTTTTAGACAGAAAAAATTCAGTTCATATATGTCATCAAATTTTTAGCTTAATTTCTTAATTTTTCAATTGCTAAAATCTATACTCTTTTTACAGTGCCAATTTTTCACATCCTCCTTATTTTACATCAGCATTTTATAAAAATTCTCAATATATGAGTTTAACTCTGTAATTTTAATTCTTTCTTGTTTTTCACTATCTCTGTTTCTAACTGTAACACAATTATCATTTAAAGTATCAAAATCAACAGTAACAGCTAATGGAACTCCAATTTCATCACTTCGAGCATATCTTCTACCAATTGTTCCAGAACTATCATATTCTACTGTAAAACCATTGAACCTTAAACTATCTTTAATATCATTGGCTATTTCAGGTAATTTACCCTTTTTCATCAATGGAAAAACAGCTACTTTTATTGGACTAATACTTGGTGTGAATTTAAAGTAATCCTTAACTTTATCTTTGCCATCTTCTTTCAAAGTTATACTATTAAAAGAATGTAATAATAAACCATAAATAATACGATCAATACCAAATGAAGGTTCTATAACATGAGGAACAATTTTTTCTCCTTTAACTTCATCTTCGACCTCATCAAAAGATAAATCTCCTTTTTCAATATTAAAGTTAGTAGAATCAAGAGTTATTTTATAAATATCATTATTTTCTAATTCTTCTTTAATCTTTAAAGGATCAATATTACTTAAAACTTCTATGATTTTACTTGAATTTTTTCTGAATTTTTTACCTAACTCTTTCATATTTGGTTTTACAACCGTTTTTTTAATGGTTTTAGCTTCATCATATTCAATATAGACATTTAAATCTTCTTTACTGTGTTTTGAATGAGCTGAAAGGTCATAATCTCCCCTATCAGCTATCCCTATAATTTCAACCCACCCATATTTATCTGTTTTTAATTCAACATCCCAACTATCATTAGCATAATGAGCCATCTCATTTTGAAGATGTTGTCTAATTCTTAAAACATTATCAGGAATTCCTATTTCATTTAAAAACTTTTTAGCCAAATATATTTCATATATTAAGATTTCATTTGCAACAATTTTCTTATCCAATGCAACTTGTGCTGTTAAAGTAAGTGCTTCCTTATTTTCACTCTGATTTTTAGCAGAGTATAAAACAAAAAATTCATTAGCTATTTCATTAAATTTAGGATGTGTTTTATCTTCTGGATGAACAAATATTTCTGCTTCAGCTTGAGTGAATTCTCTAAGGCGAATAACACCTTGACGAGGAGATATTTCATTTCTATAGGCTTTACCTAACTGAACAACACCAAAAGGCAATTTGTTTTTAAAGAAACGGCTAAGACGCTTAAACATTATAAATATTCCTTGAGCGGTTTCTGGTCTCATATATCCAGATTTATTTCTTTTTGGCCCAATATTGGTTCTAAACATTAAATTAAAATTCCAAGCTTCAGATAACTTAGCTCCACAAATTGGACATTTAACATTTTTTTCAACAACAATCTTATCTAATTCATTGTTTGTGTAACCATCAACTGAAAGGTTTGCTTGTTCTTCTACAATATGATCTAATCTAAAAACATCCTTACATTCAAGACACTGGACCATTGGATCTGTAAAATTACTTACATGCCCAGAAGCTATTAAAACTTCTTCAGGTGTTACACTTGGACTTTCAATTTCATAAAATCCTTCATTTACAACATAGATTTTTCTCCATTTCTCAATAACATTACTTTTTAACATAGCACCTAATGGTCCATAATCTGTAAATCCAGCGACTCCAGAATAAATCTCAAATGAAGGCCATAAAAATCCTCTTTTTGTACTAATATTTACTATTTTATCATGATTCAAACTAAAAACCTCTTTAAAATAATAATCATCATAACCAATAATCATCTTTAAAAATTAAATATAAATTTCATTTAAATTACAATGTGATTGAATTTTTCTAAAAATATCTATAAAATATTAAAAATATCTATAAAATATAAATACTGATTGATTATATTCTAATTTATATTTTATTTTATAAAATTATTTGTATATATAGTAGTTTTGATTAAGTTCTTAATAAATTAATTTTTGATAAAATTCTTAATAAATAATTTTTTTAAAAATAAATATTATTAAAATAAATAAATATTATTAAAATATATTCATTTAAAATTAGTTATATTAATTAAAATAAATTTATATTATTTAAAATTTAAAATTATAGATTTTTATAAATTAATATTTAAAATTAAATAATTTAATAAAAAAAATTATCATCCAAAATTTAAGAACTTTTCCAAAATGACTATA
>JAITOM010000196.1 GCA_031289975.1 Methanobrevibacter sp.
GCTAAAAAGGCTGTCTCTTTTGCTAAACACACTGGTAGAAAAACTGTAAAAGCTGAAGATATTAAATTAGCTATTAAATAAATGGTTTTATTTCTATTGGTCTTGTTTTAGACCAATTACTTTTTTTTTATTTTACAGTAAAATATTAATTCTCAATTTTTTTAATTATCTTTTTTTATATCTATTTTTTTCCCTTCCACCATTGGAATAATTTTAAAAACAGGATTATCAAAATTTATATCAAATTCTTTTCCATCAAGCAACATGTGCTGAAAAATAGCTAAAGAAGATACTTCTGAGTGGGGTTGGTTTGTAATTGATACATTATAATCTGCTTTTTTATAAACCTTTGTTGGAACTCTTGAACCTCCAACAACAATTAACTTATCTTTAGTAGATTTTTGTATATCTTTAATAACATTGTGAACCTGAAGACCATACATAGTAAGATGAATAACTTCCCCACCATTATTCTGATACTCTTCTATTATATTCATATAACTTTTATTATAACTAATTTCAAAAGAACCACCCCATCTTTTAACAAGATCCTTAACATTTTCCATTAATTTCGCATCTTTTTCTCCTGTTAAATAAATTTTTGAAGCTCCAAAAGCTCTTGCTGTTAGACATACATGTGTGCTTATACGAGTATCTCTTTTTTTTCTATGATTAAGTCTCAATACTTCAATTTTCATGAAAACCACTAAAATTAATTTAATATAGAAGCTATTAGAATAAATAATCCTGAAAATAATCTTCCTATTTCATTAGAAGCTCCTAAAACATCCCCAGTAGCTATTTTAAAATTCCTTTCACAAACCATTGAAACAATAACTCCACCTAAAATCCCTCCAATTACACCAAAAATCCCAATATAAGAAAGTAAAATATAGGAGATAGCTATTCCTAATATGATAGATATTAGGTATTTTAAAACAGTCAAATATTCAATGAAAAATCTTCCAGTTCCATCAAGACTTGGTTTTGAAGAAATAGCTACACTTAATAGAGAAAACTTAGTAGACATTTCTACTATTATGATGGCTTGAAATAATTTAAAGCTTATGATTGAATCTAAAATACCTAAGGTAATTATTCCAACAATGAAGAATAGTCCGATTGCTCCAGTTCCAATCTTAGAATCTCTCATAACAGCTATTTTTTCATCAGAGGTTCCATGCACCATTATTCCATCTCCAAAGTCTAATAAACCATCTAAGTGATGAAATCCATTTACATATAAAAAGAATCCATATAAAATAGCTGCTGTTATAAGAGTTGGAAATTTTAAGAAATCTGTGATAAAATAGCTAATTAAAAATCCTAAAATACCAATAGATGCAGAGATAAATGGCCATAACCATGCGACCTTAGCCATACTTTTAATTGTTGTGTGAGTTCCAATCGATAAAATTGTTGAAAAACTTATAAGACCACCAATAGCCCCTAAAAAAGAATGTTTTTCTTTGAAATAATCGTCTCTATTTTTATCTTTCATTTGAACACTTTAAGTAAGGTTGTTATTTAATGTTCATCAAATATTTTAGACATTGCTCCAGCTATTAAACCAGCAAAGATATCATCGCTCATCGGATCTAATTTTGATAGTATTCCTGGTTTAATTTCATCATATCTTTTGAAATTAAAAGTTGCTTTTGTTCCAGCTATTTGATTTGCAATAGCTAAACCTAAAACCTCATCACTGTAAAGGTATGCTGGATCATCATCGACATTAATCTCTCGAAGGGTTTTTCCCATGAAATCCTCTTCAGTTCTAATAGCTGCAATAATTAGTGCAATTACATTAATATCTGAAATAGATTTTAATATCTGATTTTTTAATTTAATTCTAATTTCTTTTTTATCTTCAACACCAACCAATAATTCCATTCCTGCATCTACAAGTTCATCTAAAGTAAAACCTAAACTGTATATATGATCTAAAATTCCGAAGTTAAGATCTAATTTTTTAAAGAAATTTGAAAATGATGTCTGTATAGAAGAAATAAATTCCTGTTTAATCCATTGAAAATCTTTATTCAAATTATTGTGGGATGTTTTTGAAACAATGACTAAGAATTCATTTAAATTTAAGAAGTTTTGAATTGAAGAAGGAAGTTTTTTAGAGTTAAAATATTTTTCCTTACTTTTAATTCCTATCTTATAAAGTTCTAATAATTCTTTAGAATTTAATTCATTGTTAATAATAATAATTTGACCTAAATCAAGTTTAGAATTTTCTTTATTTGTTATTAACTTTAAATTATTAAATTCATCTATTTCTAAAGAGCTATTAGCAAAATTCAAAACAGATACATTATCTGAATTTTGGAGATAATATTCATTATATTGAAAATTATGTGAAATACAATCTTCTTTAATTTCATTGTTATTGATTATAATATTGTTAACTGTATCAAATCCTTTAGAATCATTTAAATCTCCAAGAACTAATAATTTATTTTTAGATGAAATCATGAATCCATTTTCATCCTCAAATAATTCAATATCATCGAAAATTGTGGTTGAATTTCGCATTTAATTCACTTTTAATTAATATTTATTTCATTAAGTAATAAAGAACAGCTTTTTGAGCATGTAAGCGATTTTCTGCTTGATCTATAATCACAGATTGTAAACCATCAATAACATCACTTACAACTTCTTCTCCTCGGATAGCTGGAAGACAATGCATAAATATTGCATCTTCGGCAGCTAATTTCATGAGTTCAGTATTAACTTGGTATTTTATGAAGTCATTCCTTCGTTTTTCTTTCTCTTCTTCATTACCCATACTAACCCAAACATCAGTATATACCACATCAGCCCCAAAAACTGCATCTTCAACAATGTTTGTAATTTGAACATCAGCCCCAGTTTTTTTTGAAATATTTTTTGCTTCATCTGCAATGTCTTTATTTGGTTGGTAACCTTTTGGAGTAGCTATTGAAATATCCATACCTAAATAAGTAGATATAAGAAGAAGCGAATTACAAACATTGTTTCCATCTCCAACATAAGCAAATTTCCCATTAAAATTTCCTTTTTTCTCAAGTATAGTTTGCATATCAGCTAATGCTTGGCATGGATGCTCTAAGTTTGTAAGACCGTTTATCACTGGAACATCAGCTTCCTGAGATAATTCAAGGACATCTTGATGATTGAAGGTTCTAATCATTATTCCATCCACATACCTACTTAAAACTTTCGCCGTATCTGAAATTGGTTCTCCTCTAAATAATTGAAGATCAGATGAGGATAAAAACAAAGAATTCCCACCAAGTTCATACATTCCAACTTCAAATGAAACTCTTGTACGTGTTGAAGACTTTTGAAAGATCATAGCCAATGACTTACCTTCAAGTGGTTTATCAGTAATTTCACCATTTTTAAATTTAATAGCTAAATCCAATATTTTAGGTATTTCATCCTTTATATCTGAAATTGATAAAATATCTTTTTTTGATTTCATTCTGTTTAACTCCAACAATAACTAATAATTAAATTCTAATTTCATTTATATGATCAACTCTTTTATCTACAAGTTCCTTTTTACCAATGTCTTTTCTATGATAAAGATTTCCTTGAATATAATTACATGATGTTTCAGCAATCTTTTCTCCATCAGAGATTCTATCTCCAATACCAACAACACCAATTGCTCTTGAAGAACTTGTATAAATCCCATACTCTTTTTGATTAACAGCAGCATAATAAACATGCCCCCCTAAACTATTAATCTTTTCTTCATCCACCCTTATTAAAGTGTTGGCGTACTTAGTCTCAGGATAACCATCTGGAACTAAGTATTTACAAACCGATGCTTTATCTGTAAATGAAACTTTCTTAAGTTTACCATCAACAATACCATTACAAACATCAATCATAGGAGTTTCCATAAGAGGTAATGTATTCATGACTTCTGGATCTCCAAATCTTGCATTGTATTCAATTAACTTAGGACCATCTTTAGTTAACATAAACTGCCCATATAAAATTCCCTTGTAATGTGAAGCTTTATCTTTAATGGCTAATATGCTCTTTTTCATTATTTGAACTGCATCATCATATTCCTTATGAGTTAAAAAAGGTAATAATCCATTATTATCAGAATAAGAACCCATACCCCCAGTAATAGGACCATTATCTCCTTCAAATGCATGTGGATGGTCTTGAGCAGCTGGCATCGGAGATAAATTTTCACCATCACTAAAAGCTTGAATTGTAAATTCTTCTCCAATAGCTTTCTCTTCTATAATAACTTGAGAAAATCCTCCCATCTTAGTATCAATTATTTTTTTAGCATAAATTTTTGCTTCATTATTATCTTTAAGATGATCACCAACAATTTTAACTCCTTTACCACCAGTTAATCCAACAGGTTTTACAACAACCTCATTATCATAATCATCTAAGAAATTATTAATGTCTTCATAGTTATCAAATACTTTAAAAGTTAAAGAACCAGGAAGTTTATATTCCTCAAAAAGATCCCTCATAAAAGATTTATCTGTTTCAATCCTTGCAGCATTAATATTAGGTCCCACAGATTTAATCTCATATTTTTCAAGCTCATCAACAATACCTTTTCCAAGAGGTGCTTCAGATCCAATTATAACCATTTCAATATTCTCATTCTTAGCATACTCAGCAACTTTTTCAATATTTAATTCATTTCCTTGTTTATATTTAGATATCCTTGCAATACCCGGATTTATATTACTCATATATGAATATAAATCAACATCATCTTTTAAAGACTCACAAATCACATGCTCTCTTGCACCAGTGCCAACTACTAAAACTTTCATAATTTTCCCTTTTTTTATTTATTCAATAACTATCCAACAAACTATTCGATTATCTTTTGTGATTATTTTATTGAAAATAACTTTTTAAAAAATTTTAATTTTTTTTTATTTACTAAACTTCTTAAATGACTATAAAATTTTTTAGATATAAATAATTTTCATTAATTTAAAATTGAAATTAAACGGTAGTTAAAAATTTTAAAATAAAAAAATTTATAAAAAAGATTTAGAATTATACTATTTAAAATTATAGTACTTAAAATTATATATTCAAATAATAATATAAATAATATAAGAAAATAAAGAAAACATTATAAAAAACACTATAAAACATTGAAAATAAATAAGAAAAGAAAAATTGTTAGTGGATTTATAACAAATATATTATGGTATGAAACTTAAATTTTTGCAAAAATCATTAGTACTAATTTTTCTTAAAATTAAGTTTTTTACAATAAAAATTATTATTCTTAAAAAATAAATAAAATAATCTATTTAATTATAAATTAATAAAATTTATTAGATAATTTTGAAAATTAGGATATTTTAATAAAAATTAAAAAATTTTTAAATTATAGTGATGTAAAAAAATGTTTGTAATTAATCATTTATTTTAACTATCTTAATTTTAAAAATTTCAAATTAATATTAAATTAATTTCTTAAATAACAATTTTTATTTTATTATTTTTAAAAATAAGAATTATAATTTTTTTAATTAAAAATTTAATAGTTATTCTTCATTTTTAAAAATTTATTACTTAAAAACATTATTTCATACACTATAAAGAAAAATTAAAAAATTTTTTATAAATCTTTAAAATCAAAGATTTTAAAGAATAAAGAAAAATTTGTTTTTCTAAGTGAAATAAAAAATTTCATTGAAGAAAATCAAAGATTTTTTAAGTTAAAACTAAAGTTTTTAAAGTGCAAAAAATTTGGTTCTAAACTATAAAAAAATAAACTATTAAAAAGTTAGGTTTTGATAGATTCTAACTTACTTAATATTTCCCAAACTAATGTTCTTGCATGAACAGGGATGTTTGGATCATTACTTATGTTATCCAATGTTAAAATTACCTCACTTACACGTACAGTTAAGTCTTTATCATCATTATTTAAAATCTTATTGGATTCATCAGCCGCTCTTCTTATATTTCTTGGAACAGTAGTATTCTCCATTATATGTTTTAATATTTCAGAAACATCATTTAAAATATCATTTACCATTGTATTACCTCCAATGTTTATAATTTCTATCAAGGAATTTAATTATTAATTAATTGGCTCATGCAGACAACTATATTACAAATTTATAAAAATCAATTAAATTAAATACAGATATAATTATATTAATAAATAATGCAAATACTTCTAAAATAATTATAAATATTTTCAATTTAACTTAATTAAAAATTTTGTAATATGTCGTATGCATGAGTCTTAATTTTTACTTATTTTAAAGTAATAATCTTAAATAATTAAATTAATAATCTTAAATAGAAAATTTCAATATTAAAATTTATTAATTTATAAAAAATATTATTAAAATATAGTGTATGAAATAATGTTTGTAAGTAAAGAAAAACTTCGTTTTTCTAATTGAACAAGTTCAATAATGAAATTTTTTAAATTACATCATAAATGTCAAATTTTTAATTAAAAAAATTATAATTATTATTTTTAAAAATAAATA